>CAZJYO010000093.1:0-9702 GCA_964550275.1 uncultured Chitinophagales bacterium | reverse complement strand
AAGAGGTATCCGTTAAGGATGAAACATTGACCAGTGGAAATGAGAAAAGCGAATCAGTTGCGACTTGAACACCGTAGGATGTTGCTCCATCGGCAAGGTTCCAAACGAGTGTGAGAGTGAGCGGTTGCGCTTCAACTCCGTTCGCTGGTGAAACGAGCATTGGCGCTACAGGCGCTGCCGGAATGGAATCCAGAGGAAACAGGTAGAACTCAGTGAACTCGATGTTGGCTCCGCTATTTCCCGCCGGCACTTGCGACTGGAGGGACCCGCTGTTCGATGTCTGGAACTTGCCGACAGCAACGTACACGATATCCGGAATTGCCCCGAAGGTAGATTGAACATTGAGAGCTCCTTCGAGGTATGTTCCGGCGGAGCTAACCCCGGATCCGGTAATCTGACCCTCGTTTGCGTCAAACCATCCGTTCCAATTGTTGGAGCTTTCGTTGCCGAGAAACGCATTCCAACCTGCAACGTTACCGCTCTTGGCCCACATGGCACTGCGCATTGCACGTTGAGAATCCGCAAGGATAACGAACATGTCGCTTCCCTGCGATTGAGCCGCTTGGGTCGCGACATACAGTTGTGTTCCGTTCCAACCGAGATGAAGCGAAAGACCGCCATTTGTCGCTGCGACAGCCGAAGAGGCGTCGAGGCTTCCATCCATAACATACCCTTGCGGAGACGGATTTCCGGAAACGTCAATATGAAAATCTTGTCCGTTGTTGTTATTCCATGTGTTGTCATTGTAGTGAATGACGAACGCAATCTTCGTAACCGTTTGCACTGTGTTATTAAACGGACCAATGGTAATTCTCAGCTTCCCGGAGTCCGGTCCAGCAAACGGCGTTTCCACCGCCGGTCCCGTGCCATTGAACAGGGTTGTCCCTGATGGCCAATAAATTGAATTCGGCGTTTGCCAAGTGCTGCCGACGTTATTGACTCCCCAATGGAGTTTGCCGCCCTGCGTTGCCCCCGTCACTGTAATCGTAATGGAATCATTTTTTGTTACCGCCGTCGGCGTCCAACCGACACCCGGTGAACCACCACCTCCCGCGTTCGGTCCGATCCACACATGCATGATGGGAGATCGCGCCAGATTGCCATTCCCGTCCACGGCCTCGACGTAGTAATCAAGGAGCTTGTCTGTCAGTCCTGTGATTTGCGCTGAATATTCCTTCGCCTTGTGCAATGGTTGTGGGTTTGTTGTTGAGGCGATCGTCACACCGGCCATGGCAAGTGATGTCCAGGCACTTACATCCGATCCTCCCGCATACGTTTCATTGTGGTTCGTTGTATTCGCATTGACGCCGTCCGCATCCGTCCGGTACTTCAGCGTCACTGATGCAAGACCGCTGACATCGAAGACATACGTCCACACGGTAACATCAGAGGGCTGGTTGATTCCCCATTCAGTTGCGCCGGGGTTGTATGGTTCCCGCTGGGGAACGTAAATCGTTGGTGGGGTCAGATCCGTTCCACCACTGATGACGGTTTGCGCATAAGGAATGGCAATGTTTGATGCACGGGCAGGATGAGAATCCCATATTCCGTTTTGGGAACCGTCCCAGTACCAATAGTCGCTCGCTTCGGCATTTAAGAAGTACTTCCAGGCATTGGTCGTGTTGATGGAACTGCTGTTGATCTGCTCGGCAGTTGCAACAAAGTTTTTGGCGGCAGTGATGATCCCCCAGCTATTGCGGTCGGGACTTTAACCACCCGAAGGATCGCCATTCCACTTCTTGAATTCCGGGTCACCATTATCTGCGCCACTCCAGCTTCCATCTTCGATGTGGATAACATCCGTCGGATCGGGAGGAAACATCTCCAGATAATCCTCCACCGTTGTGCAGACAAATCGTGCCGGATTGGCAAGGAGCCAGTTGACAAAATTCTGAAAATTGCTGTTGTAATATGATTCACTTCCGCCGCCATAGTTGTCGCCGTCATGGTGCAGAACGATCAAGATCGGATGATTCGGGTCGGTGTTGAACGGCTCAAGTTGACTCATCACGTATTCATAGTTCAATGCGCCAAATCCTCCGCGACCATCCTCGTTTCCAAGGTAACGATCTGTCGGAACTGCGATGATTTTCTTTGAAATACCGGTCGTCGGGTCTATGTACTCAACCCAATGCGGCTGACGTCCCCACCGCGCGGAGTTCTGCGTTGGAGCCCAGAGCCCGTTGAGCTGAATCCAGTCACCCGGGTTCGGATTCCGAACATCGGCTTTGTTCGGCTCATACAGGTTTCCCGATGAACTATAGGGATACCCGGACGCGGCGCGATCAAAGTGTACGTTGTCCACAAGCACCCACTGGAGTGATTCATCAACAAGCGCCGGAATCATGCGCGGTGAAAATGCATTCTCGGGCGGAAAGATCCCCCGCGCGTATGCACCGGGGAAGTTGGCCGACATGATCTGCTTATGCGATTGAACCTGCTTCCTGATATCCTGATACTCGATCAAGCCCATAAGCGGGTGATGGTAGCCGAAGCCGACCATATCGAGGCGAGGATTTCCGAGCGATGTGTTCTGCTGTTTGATGTAGCTCCAATGCGATTTCCAGTTGTTGAAGTTCCCATTCCCGGCCAGTTCCAGATTGTTCAGGTTTTCTATCAGCGAACCTGAGAAACTCACTTGAGCGCCCAAGTGCGGCAGACCTGCATTGATACCGGTCTGCACCGCGTTCTTGGGCCAGTTCGTGTACGGTCCCCATCGTTGGTTATGAATATCCGTCACGGAATAAGCATAACGGTTGTTCTGATCTGTTTGCACAACTGTTTCATACGGCCAGTAGATTGGCTGGTGCATGTGCCAGAGGAATGTAATGTAAATTGGCGGGTTGCCTTGGGGGGTCTGCGTTTGTGCATTTGCGGAGCCCAGACCAACAACAACACAAAGGATGGCAAATCTGATCATAACCTCACAAAGACACTGAAGAAAATCCCGGTTGATCCACAGATACAATATAGAGCAATCAAGCCGAGAGGGCAAACATCAAACGGGGATGAAATCGGGTCAGGTACGGCGGGATGATTGTGTGATCTTGAGCTCCTGATACAATTGTTTGTATTGTATCGAGCCGTTGTTGAGTTTCAGATGACGAACAATCACGGCAGCTCTGCGGGCACGGGCATCCGGGTTCCTTACCGAGCCCGCAATGTATAGCAGAGTCCTCCGCTTTCCGGGAGTAAGCGCATGAATCAGTCTGCTTCCTTCTTTGTCCTGTCTGAGCAGTTCTTCGAGTTCATCAGGCATGGGAAGTCCGTAGGCGGTTGTGTCTTTCTTCAAAACGACATCAACTTCATCGCCGAAAGAGAGATGAAGTTTCTTCCGGAGCGTTGCATTCACGGTAATAACGAATGAGCCATCCGCCTGCGGAAGCATCGCGCATTGATATTCCTCCCCTCCGTTCAATGTGCAATGAACTCTGCGCGAAGTTTTTTCACTTAGTGCTTTTACAACTTTGGACGGCACGACGACGTGCGCGCCCCACAATCTGTTGCGTGACTCTGCAATGCGGGATAGGAAATGAAACTTGCGAGTTGAACCCACGAGATCTCCCTATGGCCGGGGAATCGGTTCTCCGTAAATAAAATCGTCCATCACGGCAACGTCGCTGGTGTCGCTGTCATCGGGACCAAGAGGAGAGTTCCCATATTTGATCCGCACACGGCTCACCGATGCCGTCGGAAAAACAACGCCAAGAAAGGAGAGGTCATTGTCTGCAACCGGCGCGGAGAATTGACCAAGCGAATTGTCCGACGCATCAAAGTACTCGAACGAGGTATTGGATGCCTGGTCAATATCAGTATACACCGCTCCAAACCCCCTCACAACTGCAGGAGTATCCGTGCCCGGGACAAAAAAGGTAAGATCGACAATATTGCTGCCGATTGGCGAGAAGAGTCGTTCCGGACTGAACGTCTTGAATGTTGCAGAATAATGCGGATTGATATTGCCAAACCGAACCGGGGTTCCCGTGGGGTTTGAGCTGTCGGCGCTTACTTGAAGACCGCTCCCCGGTGTGCTAAAAAAAGCTCCCCGTGCAAGAGGGGCAGTCGGGCCGTTAAAAAAATCCACCGGATAGCCGTTGGGGGAACACAGTGAATCTGGTACCGCATCCCAGTTGATCTCTCGACGGCCTGTCAGGAAGGAACCGGGAACCCCGCCATTATTTGCGCCCCCCAGGGCCGTACGAAATCCATCCATTGCTGTTTGGACCGCACCAGCGGCGGAAAACACCTGTGGTTGAGGTACAGTGTTCGTGGGGCTTTCGTCCTCAGAACACGCGACGAACAACTGGCTGACAACAAGCAGAATATATGTACTCCGTTTCATGCGTGGACCCTAAAAAGTTTGTGCGTTGGGGGTTTGCAATAAGGTAATGGCGACTGCGCATCAAATCAATCACGTACATGCGGGACACACCCGCCTGGCTTGACAATATGCTTGGAAGAAGCCGGGGACGCATGTAAGTGTTCCGAAGGTCTTCGTGGCCTTGTAACCAGTTCCCCGCCGCAATTCGGACATTTGCCATGAAGAACGCTATCGGCACACGTCGCGCAGAATGTGCATTCAAAGGAACAAATCCGCGCCTCCGTGGAATCAGGAGGAAGCGGTTTGGCACAACACTCACATGATGGACGAAGTTGGAGCATTTCTATTCCGAACAATTGCTGGAGATCATGGGCTGACTGAAATTAGCAACTCCGTGCATGAGACACAACAACGCGGTAGGGTTCAGTTTGATGCCTAACGGTCAGCCGAGACGGCTGACCCACACACATGTGCAGTGGAACGACCGTCTCGGTCGTTCGCTGAGCTGCCAAAATGAGACACTGCGAAAAACGCTCAAATCTTGATCTCCGTTTGCCCCCGCTCAATCTCCAGCAGTTTTTTCTTCCTCCACCATCCACCCCCGTAGCCGCCGAGATTGCCGTTCTTGTTCACCACGCGGTGACACGGAATGACAATCGCAATGCAGTTCAATCCGTTCGCGTGTCCGACAGCGCGTTGCGCCGCGGGAGAACCAATCCTTCGGGCGATATCTTCATACGCAACAGTTTTGCCGTGCGGGATTTTAAGAAGCTGTTTCCATACGCTTTCCTGTAACTCCGTACCGCGGACAACAAGCTTCACTGCAAACCGCCGACGCGTTCCGGCAAAGTATTCACGCAACTCCTTTTTGAGTTGAACGATATGCTTGTTTTCCCCCGGCACAATCGCGCACGTGAACTGCCTTCGCAATTTTGCAAACTGCGCATCAAGCATCCGGCGATCCGTGAACTCCAACAAACAGATTCCCTCGTCTGTCGCTCCTGCAACAAGTGGTCCCAACGGACTTTCAATCCATGCAACAAGAATACACCCGGTTCCTCTGCTTTGTCCGGGCGCTTTACCGAACGCGCGCGCAAATGCTTCACGAAAACCACTGTGCGAATTGTAGCCGTACCCCAACGCGACGTCGTCAATCGTCGCTCCAAGCCGGATTTGTTCCAGCGATTTTCCAAGCCGGCGGCCGCGACAATACGCTTGAAAGGTCATACCATAGTGTTTCTGAAAAAATCTCCTTGTTCGTACCGGATCAATCCCGCTACTCCGCAACTCCCCATCCGAGTACCGCGCAACCGGATTCTTTTCCACCCGCTCTACAAGTCCGGCAACCCACGATGGAACCGCACCCGGCTTATCCATCGGACGGCATCGCTTGCACGGTCGGAAGCCGGCGAAGATCGCTTCCCGTTGCGAAGCAAAATAGGAAACATTGCGCGGCTGTGGTTTGCGCGCCGGACACGACGGCCTGCAAAAAATTCCCGTCGAATGTACGCCGAGATAAAATACGCCGTCATACGAAGAATCACTTGATTGATATGCCCGCTCCATTTCGGCGGTTTTGGGAAGCTGCAACATCACGTTACCTCTGCTTATGAAATGACCAATTGTGTATATTCAAGATAACCTGTCGCTCTCAAATCCTCCACCGAAAAATGAACATCAATATGGATTGTCGCGGAAAACTCCGCTTGCCATAGAATCTCATGAAGAAACGCCTGCTGAAGATCATCGCCATTATCGGCACAGTTGTCATAGGCACCGGGCTTATTCTTGCCGCGATCTTCTGGTCTAACCCCGGTGTTGCCATCAACACCTACCTCAAACCGCGGATCACCCACGCGTTCGCAGAGGCCAACCCGAACTACGCAATCCGGTTGGGGCAACTCCGCTATTCTTTTGCAGAAAACGTCTTCTCCTGCGATTCGATTGCCCTTACAGCAAACGATTCATCGGTATCCTGTTCGGTGGCTATGTTCTCCGTAAGCGGCGTGGAGTGGTTTCAACTTGTCACTGGCAGAGGCCTTGCTTCCAACTATCTCGCGACGACGATCGTGGAGGCAAACGGTATCAACGTGAACCTTCATCGTTCGCAGTATCAACTTCTGTGTGAGCGTGTCCAAGTATCGATCCCCGATTCAACCCTGACGATGGAGCGCTTTGAAATTCAGCCCCTTGTCCGTGACCGCGAGTTCTTCTCCGCGGGAACATTCAGCAGGACAAGAGTGAAAGCCACTGCAACACAATTCAAAGTTTCAGGAGTGAATTCCAGCGACCTGTTGGACAAGAGAAGCTACCGCGCGCGGTCTGCCGAGATCCGAGATGTTTCACTGGATGTTCTCGTGGACAAACAAAAGAAACCAGAGCAATTATCGGCCAATCCACTCATGCCGCACGAGGTCCTTGCCGCAATGTCGAGTGACCTGCGATTGGACAGTCTGATTATCACCAACGCCACACTGCGCTACGGAGAGAAGTTCCTGGCGCAAGGAAAACCGGCGATGCTCTCCTTCGACAGTCTGAACATCACCGCGGAAAACATTGTCAACCATTCTGATCAACCGGAAACCGCCGTGATACGGGCACGGGGGAAGTTCATGAAACAAGGAACCATGACGCTCGCGATGCATCTGCCGCTTGCGCGTCCCGATTTCTCCATGCGTTACTCCGGCTCCCTCAACGGGATGAATTTGTATGCGTTGAATCCATTTCTGGAAATCGCCGAGCAAAACAGGATGACCTCCGGCTACTTGTACACTTCGTCTTTTGACATTAGCGTGAAAGCGGGACGCGCAACAGGAACTGTTCAGGCAGCGTACAAGAATCTTCGGATAGAATCCATCGACAGAAAAACCGGAAGCGGCGACGGGATTATGAACCAGCTTCAAACCTTCATTGCGAACAGGGTGATCCTCCGAGGTGACAACATGGGCAAAGGGATGAAAATCGGGAGGGTGAACTACATGCGAAAGCGTGACGACCCGTTCTTTGGGTTCACCTGGTTCGCATTACGCACTGGCGTTGGCGATGTTGTCGGCCTTGACATCAAATGAATATGCATTCCGCCGACGTTCGCGCCGTCGTTGATGATGTGTACCGGACAGAATCCCGCCGAATTCTTTCCACACTCATCAGGTTGCTTGGGGATTTTGAAACCGCGGAAGAAGCAATGCACGATGCTTTTGCTGCCGCGATGGAAAAATGGGCGCTGGAAGGCGTTCCAGCAAACCCGCGGGCGTGGCTTGTTTCCACCGGACGCTTCAAAGCCATCGATGCGATACGGCGCAAGTCCAAATTCGACTCGTCACAGTCGGATCTTGTTGAACAGATTGAAGCCGACAACGATGACCCTGCTGAACGAATTGACGATGCAGTTGAGGATGACGAGCTTCGACTGATTTTTACATGCTGTCACCCCGCTCTCGCGGAAGAAGCAAGAATTGCGCTCACGTTGCGCGAAGTGTGCGGACTTACGACCGAAGAGATTGCCCGCGCGTTTCTTACTTCGGCTCCGACGATTGCACAGCGAATTGTCAGGGCCAAAGCAAAGATCCGGGATGCACGGATCCCATACCAAGTGCCGGCAAAAAGTGAACTGCACGAGCGTCTCGGCACGGTTCTTCAAGTAATCTATTTGGTATTCAACGAAGGATACTCGGCTTCGTCGGGAATGTCGTTGACTCGTGCCGACCTTTCCGGCGAAGCGATTCGCTTGGGCCGGCTTCTCGTTCAGTTGCTGGAGCACAGATCTGACGGAACAGAAGCAATTGGACTTCTCGCTCTCATGTTGCTTCAGGAATCGCGAAGGTCTGCGCGTACCTCTAACTCAGGAGATTTGATTCTGCTGGAGGATCAAGACCGTTCGCTTTGGAATCGGGACCAGATTGAGGAAGGAACGCGGCTCATGCAACGGGCGATGTCTTCTCCCGACTTCGGCGTTTACACGATTCAGGCCGCCATTGCATCCGTGCATGCGCGGGCAGAGTCTGCTGCTTCAACCGACTGGCCTGAGATTGTGCGGTTGTATGACCTTCTGCTTTCGGCCAATCCATCACCGGTTATTGAACTGAACAGGGCGGTCGCGATTGCCATGCGCGACGGGCCGCAAGCCGGACTCGATATCATTGATGAGATTCTTTCCCATGGTGAATTGGCGGATTACCGTTTCGCGCACTCAGCGCGAGCAGAGATGCATGCTCGACTTGGGAAAAAAGAGGATGCCCGCTTATCATTTGAACGTGCGCTTAGTTTGACGCAATCCGAGCCAGAAAGAAGATTTCTGAAGAGAAAACTTGCTGGGATAGTTTAGATTTTTTTTGGGGAAGCGCTGTCGATTTCCCCTCCCTTCGTTCGACTACTATGTGAAGACAGTCAAATAACCCAACAGGAGATACAATAATGCGATTCATGGTGCTGGTAAAAGCCGACAAAAACTCGGAAGCCGGCGTAATGCCAACCGAGAAGCTTCTGGCTGAAATGACCAAATTCAATGAGGAACTAGTCAACGCGGGGGTCATGCTAGCCGGTGAGGGGCTTCACCCCACCTCAAAAGGCGTCCGCGTAAGGTTTGACGGCGCAAAACGGATCGTCACGGACGGGCCTTTCACCGAAGCAAAGGAACTCATCGCGGGCTTCTGGCTTTGGAAGGTGAAATCGAAGCAAGAAGCGATTGAATGGCTCAAACGCGCTCCGTTCGATCAGACAGAAGTAGAAATTCGACAGGTCTTTGAAGCAGAGGATTTCGGGGAAGAACTTACCCCTGAGCTTAGGAAGAAGGAAGAACGACTCCGGGCGCAGGTCGCTGCATCCAAAGATTCATGAGCGGGTTGAAGGAACGAATGAAATACATTTGTCTGGCATACGAAGACGAACGGACGCTCAACGCGCTCACCAAACACGAATGGGACTCCCTGCGGGATGAAACGCTGGTGTATCTGAATCATTTGAAAGCTGGGGGACACTTGGTTGCTGCAGAGGCACTACAAAGCGTGCACAATGCTTCAACGGTACGTGTGCGCGAGCGACGGCTTTCGGTCACGGACGGACCCTTCGCTGAAACCAAAGAGCAGTTGGGCGGGTTCTTTCTCATCGAGGCTCGCGACTTGAATGAAGCGATCCAGATCGCGGCCCGGTGGCCATCCGCACGGTTCGGGAGTATCGAGGTCAGACCGATTGAGGAGGAGTTGCGCGAACACGGGAGATATGAACAGGCGATCTCTAAACCTCATCCTGAAGGATGAGGTTCGCGATCTGAGGCAGAGGTGCAAAAACCCCGACCTTCAGGTCGGGGTTACCACAACAGCGACACAAAAGGAGATTCAGAATGAAATTCATATGTCTGGGATACATTGATCAGAAGAACTGGG
>CAZJYO010000092.1:7244-9712 GCA_964550275.1 uncultured Chitinophagales bacterium | reverse complement strand
AACGCACGCCTGCGTGCCGGAACGCTGCACTTCGGCGTGCAGGCACGAATCACTCGCCACCCCTCTTGCCGTCATTTCGGAAGATCGTCCTGATTAAGTCCTGCCCCGAAATGATACCCCTTCGAGTGATTCTATCCTCGCTCCCATCCTCCGATTTCGCGGTCTTTTGATGTTTCGCCGCTTGTGTCCGGAATTGGTGGCTGTGAGGGTTGGGTGACTCACGAAGTGCGTTTTGCAGTTCCGTGTATTTCGGATAGCGATAAAGCAAGGGCGGAACTGCATGGCTTGGCGCGTTGGAGGCCCCATTACGCGGGTTTCAATTCCGGACGATTCTCTTTGGTCCTTTCTCTTCTAAAGAGTTGTCATGAAGCTCCGCTTCACTGTTGCCAATGAAAGTTGTTGCATGAAGCCTTAGATTGGCAGAGCCACATTGGTATTTTCATAGCAGAAAGGACAATAGTTTGCCTTGAATCTCTTTCACGTATTGGTTACGTTTTTATGGACGTGTTCGTACCACCTCTCCGCTTATTCACACTTCGTCTGTACCCTAACCTCGTGAGGCACCATCAAAAAAGGTCGCTGGAATATTGCTGTCGTTGGAGCAGGCGCCGTTGGGCAGACGCTCGGTCGTGTTCTGTATCGGCGTGGCGAGAAGATTGTCGCTGTTGTTTCCCGGACTGACCGATCAGCACGAAAAGGGGGGAAGTTCCTCCATTGCAAAAATGTTTCGACATCTCTGTCCGCTATCCCGCGTTCAACAGACGTAATTCTTATCGCAACTCCTCACGATGGTGTCGCCGAGGTCGCTTCTCACATTGCATCACTGGATCTTAATTTCACAAATCTCGCCGTGTGTCATGCTTCCGGCATGCTTACTGCCGATGTCCTGGCGCCGATCCACGAACGAAAAGCCACGGTTTTTTCTTTTCATCCTCTTCAAACTTTTCCGCGGGATTTTCCTCCGCGCAAGATTGTCAAAAGCATTCCCGGGATTTACTATGGAGTTGATGGAACTCCATTAGCCATTCGCGTGGCGAAACGTCTGGCAAAGAAACTCAAGGGAGATGTCGTTGTCATTCCACCTGAAATGCGCGAACTGTATCATGCCTCATGTGTTATCGCATCGAACCATTTGACTACAATGATGTGGCACATCAGTCGGATGTATGAGCAGACCGGCGCATCCGCGCCATTCTTTGATGTGTTCAAACCGATCGTTCTCGCGACGCTGGAAAACATCAGACGTACATCTCCGGCGAAGGCGCTGAGCGGACCTGTTGCTCGCGGAGGAGCAAATACCATTGAGGCGCACTTTAAGGCCCTGAAAAAGCAGTTGCCGGACTTGCTTCCGTACTTCTCGACGCTTACCATTGATACTGTAAAACTTGCCATTGCGAAGGGATCTATTGACGAAACAAAGGCAAAAAAGCTGGTGGACATCGCTCAATCGTATTCACACATGACTCATCTTCGGGAAACAAAGTGAAGGCACTCATTGCGAGCGGCGGACGCGGAACACGGCTCCGGCCCATTACACACACGCAGAACAAACATCTGATTCCCATTGCCAACAAGCCGATTCTTCACTATGCCATTGAAGCTGCGGCCGGAGCGGGAATCAAAGAAATTGGCATTGTTCACAACGCGGATAGTCTCGAAGTTCCTCAAGCCATCGGTGACGGGTCTCGCTGGAATACGAAAATCACGTACATACCCCAGGAAACTCCGGGCGGACTTTCACAGGTAGTCGCGTTGGCAGAACCGTTTGTCGGCAAGGAGAAGTTCATCTTCTATCTTGGCGATAACATGGTTGTCGGTGGCGTCAAGCGGTTCATTGATGAATTTGAAAAGAGTGATTGCAATTGCTTCCTGACTCTCTCGAAAGTGAAAGACCCGGAACGGTTTGGAGTTCCTGAAATAAAGAACGGGAAGATTGTAGCAGTTGAAGAAAAGCCGAAGCAACCCAAGAGTAGTTACGCGGTGGCGGGGATTTATCTGTATGATCATCACATTTTTGACGCGGTGAAAGCGATCAAGCCGAGTGCGCGCGGCGAATTGGAAATCTCGGATGCTCACCAGTATTTGATTGATAAGGGATTCAAAGTCGGCTACGCAGAAATCACCGGCTGGTGGAAAGACACGGGAAAGCCGACTGATTTGTTGGAAGCAAACCGGCTGATTCTGGATAATATCACTCCGGAAATTCTTGGCGAAGTTGATCCATCTTCATCCGTTGCGGGGAAGGTCATTGTCGGGAAGGGCGCAAAGATTATTAAGAGTGTTGTACGAGGCCCCGTGATCATCGGCGAGAACTGCGTAATCGAGGATGCATACATCGGCCCATTCTCTGCAATTGGTAACAACTCTGTAATAAAGAAGAGTGAAGTGGAATACAGCATCATCCTCCGTGACTGCAAAATTCTCAACGTGCATATCCGTCTTGAGGGAAGCATTCTTGGCAATGATGT
>CAZJYO010000092.1:0-7144 GCA_964550275.1 uncultured Chitinophagales bacterium | reverse complement strand
CTTTTTTCAGTTCAGGATCGCGTTGCCGTTCTTACCATCAACCGTCCGGATAAGCTCAACGCGCTGAACGCTGCAACGAAGGGTGAACTCCTTCTCGTCCTTAATGAAATCAAATCGAATTCCTCGGTTGACGTTGTCGTTATCACGGGAGCCGGACAAAAAGCTTTTGTTGCCGGAACAGACATCGGTGAACTTACTTCCCTCAATGCCACTTCTGGAAAAGAATTCTCATCCCATGGTCAGCAGGTGTTTGACCTTATCGAGAATCTGGGGAAACCGGTTATCGCCGCGGTTAATGGTTATGCACTTGGCGGCGGATGTGAGCTTGCGCTTGCTTGTCATATCCGTATCGCTTCGGAGAACGCGAAGTTTGGTCAACCGGAAGTGAATCTGGGCATTATTCCCGGCTACGGTGGGACACAGCGACTTGCTCGGCTTGTAGGCCGCGGCAGAGCGATGGAAATGATTCTCACCGGCAATCCGATTGACGCTCAGGAAGCCCTTCGCATCGGATTGGTGAACAAGCTTGTGTCTTCCGAAGAGTTAATGAACGCATCAATGGCTGTTGCGAAAGCAATCTGCTCGAAAGGTCAGATCGCAATTCGCATGGCGCTCAAAGCCGTCAACATGACAGAAGAGACTCCGCTCAGTGAAGGCCAACGACTTGAAGCTTCTCTCTTTGGCGTCTGCTGTGATTCGGAAGACTTCAAGGAGGGGACGAAGGCCTTTCTGGAAAAACGACCTGCCAAGTTCAAGAACGCATGAATCGTGGTTCGCGTCAAAAGCTGCTTATCGTTGGTTTGTTAGTCGTAGCGATTGTTTTACTCTTCGCCCTTGAAGGTTCGTTGATCTCGGGCCCGAAGCATGAAACAGTGGTGCGCTACAGCAACGCCGATCTGGAAGAAGTGTTGGACAAGCTGTTCGCACAGTATGATATCGACAGCCGCTCCATCAAAAGAAGAAGTGTGAAGAGTCCCGACAAAACCCTGTTGCGAAATGAAAAGACTGTCGAAGTTCCTTCTTCATTCATCAGTGTAAACTTCAACCGTGATCTCAGTGAAGCAATGCAGTTACGCGGACTCACAGTCGTGGCAACCGAAAAGACACGCGAAAACAAAGTGACGATGCACATTAAAAATGATGACGTGATTGTTCAGAGTATTACATTTGTTCCTCAACAAACGAAATAGCGTTCGGAGAATTGTGATTTCATGAGTAAAGCTGAAACCGGAAAAGCGCCCGCGCAGGATGGGGCATTGATGGAGAAGATCGTTTCTCTTTCCAAGCGTCGAGGATTTGTCTTCCAATCAAGCGAGATCTACGGCGGCCTCAACGGCTGCTGGGATTACGGTCCGCTGGGTGTTGAACTTCTCAAGAATGTCAAAGACCAGTGGTGGAAGGCAATGACCTTCCGCGATGATATTGAAGGACTCGACGCCGCGATTCTCATGCATCCGCGCGTGTGGGAAGCTTCCGGACATGTGGAGAATTTCACCGACCCGATGGTGGACTGCAGGCAGTGCAAATCGCGGTACAGAGTTGACGTTCTTTTTGATGAGACCTCTCCAAAAAAGAAAAAGGATGCTCTCCGTGACTTGCATCCCGGGAAGTTCGAAGGTCAGCAAAAGGATGAATTCATTGTTGAAGAGTTTAACAAGGAAGCCGAAACTGACGCTGCTGGTTTGCTCGCTGTTCTCAGTTGTCCAAACTGCGGCAACAAAGGAACATTCACAGAGGCCCGCCAATTCAACCTAATGTTCAAAACGTTTGTCGGTCCTGTTGAAGAAGAAAGCGGCAGAGTTTTTCTTCGTCCTGAAACAGCTCAGGGCATCTTTGTTAATTTTCTGAACGTGCAGTCGGCTTCGCGTCAAAAGCCGCCGTTTGGTATTGCGCAGATCGGCAAGGCGTTTCGCAATGAGATTAACACGAAGAACTTTCTTTTCCGTACGCGCGAATTTGAACAGATGGAAATGCAGTTCTTCGTCAAACCGGGAACGGACGTTGAGTGGTTCAATCGTTGGAAGGTGGAACGGATGAACTGGTTCCTCGGTTTGGGTATGACGAAGGGAAAGCTTCAATGGCATCAACACGCGCCCGATAAACTCGCGCACTATGCCAAGGATGCCTACGACATTGAATACCGCTTTCCATTTGGTTGGGGAGAGATCGAAGGAATTCACAACCGGACAGACTTTGATTTGTCGCGTCATGAACAATATTCGGGAAAGAGCATGAAGTATTTTGATCCCGAGACCAAAGAAAAGTACACGCCATTCATAATCGAAACTTCGGCGGGTGCAAGCCGTTCACTCATGGCGTTTCTCGTTGACGCTTACAACGAGGAACAGGCGCCCGATGCAGATGGCAAATTGGAAACGCGCGTCGTTCTCAAGTTTCATCCGAAACTCGCACCCGTAAAAGCTGCGATCTTTCCCTTGGTGAACAGAGACGGAATGCCGGAACTTGCACGCGCAATCGAAAAAGACCTTCGCCGCCACTTCCGTGTCTTTTATGACGACAGTGGTGCAGTCGGACGCCGCTACCGCCGGCAGGATGAAGTGGGAACTCCGTTTTGCATCACGATTGATTCACAGACTCTGCAAGACAGAACCATTACTGTCCGGGAACGCGATTCCATGACGCAGGTTCGCTTGAATATGGATAGCGCCGCACAGTATCTTCGCGACAAACTCGAGCTCTAGCCAAAACTCGTGGACGTCAAATCCATCTTTGTCAATAAGCATGCGGAGCTCCGATCAGGGTGGCGTATTATCATCTTTGCGTTACTCCTGCTTACGCTTGCCTTTCCTCTTCTTTCTGCGGTTTCCGGTTTCAAGAGTGCCCGTGAATATCTCGGACCACTTTTCCTTCTTCTTGCAATCATGGCATCAACATTTCTTGTTGTAAAGTATATCAACAAGAAATCTGTTACTGCAATCGGCCTGTCGCTTCATCCCGCAACATTTCTTGAGTTCGGCGCGGGATGCCTCCTTGGATTTCTGATGATGGCCGGAATATTTATCGTGGAGGTGATGCTGGGGTACGTCCAGGTTCAGTGGATTGAGCAATCCTTGGGCGGCGTACTCTGGACGATAGTTGTAGCGGTGTTGTTTTTTGCTGTCGGGGCTTTTCTGGAGGAGGTCCTGTTCCGCGGTTACCTGTTTCAAACGCTGATTCAAGGCGTCACATTCCTTCCTGCAATGCTTATTATGGGATTGCTGTTTTCGCTCGCCCATGCAGGAAATCCCAACGTCAGCATCTTTGGTCTCATTAATGTCGGCCTTGCTGCAATATGGCTTTCATTTGCCTACATGAAGACGCGAAGTTTGTGGCTTCCCTTCGGACTGCATTTCTCATGGAATTTCGCGCAGACCACGGTCTTCGGATTTCCGACAAGCGGAGGAGAATTCGCGGACAAAAGACTTGTGTCGCTCGTTCAGGGAGGCCCCGAGTGGATGACTGGCGGCGCATTCGGGCCTGAGGGCGGTATCCTTGCCACGATAGCTCTTGTCGCCTGTACATGGTATATCCTAAAGGCAAAGTGGATTACCACTCCGGAAGGAATCGTAACGCTTGATTCTGTTGAGGATTTGCTTCCCCCGCGGGAAATACCGGAAGAAGCGGGGGAATGAAAATCCTGCCTATTGTTCTCGTCCTGTTTCTCTCCTCATCCCTCCATGCACAGATGGCGGAAAATGAGAAGGAGTTTGAAGTCCGGGTTACGAGGGGGATTGAGTATGTGTACAATCTTGAGTTTGAAAAAGCCGACGCCGAGTTCCAATACCTTGTGCATCTCAAACCGCTTGACCCTGCGGGGCATTTCTTTCTCGCGATGGTTCAGTGGTGGAGAATCCTCATTGACATTGACAACGAACAGTACGATGATCAATTTCATGACGCGCTGGACCATGTGATTGATCTTGCTGACGCCATGCTCGAGAAAGACCCCGGCGATGTGCACGCCCTGTTCTTCAAGGGTGGTGCGATAGGATTCCAGGGACGGTTGAGCACACACCGGAGCCAGTGGCTTGCCGCGGCAAATGCAGGAAGAAAGGCCTTACCGATTGTTCAGGAAGCGTCATCGCTCGACCCGAATAATCACGACATTCTGCTTGGCACGGGGATTTATAATTATTACGCCGAGGTGATTCCCACGGAGTATCCGTTCGTTCAGCCGCTTCTCCTTTTCGTCCCAAAAGGAGATAAGAAGAAAGGGATTGAACAACTGACGCGCGCCTCACAACAGGGGAAGTATGCGTCAGTTGAGGCGACATACTTTCTGATGCAGTTGTACTATCAATTTGAAAAGAATTATTCCACGGCTCTTGAACTTGCGACCCGCCTTCATCAGAGATTCCCCAACAACATGCTTTTCCACAAATATCTTGGAAGAAGTTACGTGTCGTTGGGCCGGTGGGATGACTGCGGAAGAGTATTTGAAGAGATTTCCGCCCGTTGCAGGAACAACCAGCGCGGGTACGGGGCTTCGACCGAACGGGAAGCAGAGTATTACCTCGGTATGTATGACATGATTCAGAAACGACTGGATGGGGCGTTGAGTCATTTTTATCGTGTTGATGAGTTGAGCCGCCGGCTTGATAGTGACGAGCCCTCCGGGTTCATGGTGATGACCAATCTGAAATTGGGAAACATTTATGATATGCAGTCGCGCCGTGACCTTGCTGTTGCCCAGTATAAAAAAGTCCTCGACATGAAGGAATATAAAGATTCATTCAAGCAGGCGGAGATGTATTTGAAAACGCCATACGCGCAATAACAGGGTTCTGTATGGAATGGACGATACTCATGTACGGATTGCTTGCCGCGGGCGCGGAGATTCTCGGCGGCAGTCTCGTGGTTCTGAGGAAATCCTGGCCGGCAAAGGTTCAGGAGTATCTGCTTGCGCTGAGCGCGGGTTTTATTCTTGCGCTCGTCTTTCTTGAATTGATTCCGGAAAGCATGAATGCGATCGGCAGCCGCGCGCCGCTCATGATGCTTGCGGGTTACGCATTTCTGCATTTCTTTGAACATACGGTTGTGGGACATCTCCATTTTGGAGAAGAAACGCACGCGGACGTCATGGTCTCTCGCGTGGCAAGCTACTCAACCTTCGGCGGGCTTTGTATTCATGCATTCTTTGACGGGTTCGCCATCTCCGCGGGGATGCAATTTGATTTCTATCTCGGTGTACTGATTTTCATTGCCATCCTTCTGCACAAAATCCCGGAAGGATTGACGATTGCCTCGGTGATGCTCGCCGCGGATCATCGCAGGCGGACAGCACTGCTTGCCTCAGGCGCAGTCGGTGCGGCGACAGTGTTAGGCGTGGTGAGTGTGTTTATTCTGGCGGACGTGAACGCGGAGATTGTCGGAATGGCATTTGCGTTTTCGGCCGGACTTTCCGCTTATGTGGGGGCGAGCGATCTTGTTCCCGAGATTAATCACTCACGCAATCGTATTATTCCGGTGCTTGTCTTCGCGGGAATGCTTTTGTTTTACCTGGGAACGTTGCTCATTGGACCGCACCCGGGACATTGAATCTGTTAGAGCTTCACGCCAAGCGTGAACTGATGCAGCGCGCCGACTTTTCCGAGTGAGGAAAGCGCGTAATCAACTTTATATTCGTCGATGGTAATACCGATACCTCCTGAAAACCCCGCGAGGCCGGCGGACGTGCCGATCTTCAGATCTTTCCTTTGTTCGTTATCATACCCCACCCGTGCCTGAACAACCGGACTGAGGGTAAACTCTCCGCCGATGGCGAAACCACTGAAACGTTCTGCAAAGTTCTCGGCGCTCCCGTTCAAGTTACTGAAACTGATATTCAACAGGAGCGGGAGGCCCTTGGGAACAATGGAGCCGCCAATGGTGACGTCCAGCGGAAGGTTTTCGCTCGATTCAAAAAAACTGCTCAACTGCGCGCCCATATTTCTTACGCTCGCGCCCACGGTGATTCTGCTGTCGGGAAGGACATAGAGAATTCCCGCGTCAGCGGCAAGTGCGGTGGATGAAAAATCCCCGATCTGTGAATAGATGAATTTTGTCGCGACTCCCCAGTGGAAATTCTCCTCAAAGAGATTGGAATACCCGATGGAAAATGCAATGTCGTTCGCCCCAAAGGTCCCGAGAACATTCCCGGAGTTATCCGTTTCGTTAAAAGAGCCGTAGTTGTAGTAGATGAGACCGGCAGAAATATGTCCGATGCCTTCGAACTCCTCCGTGAAGGAAAGCGTACCGGTGTTAATATCCATCAAGTGTTTTTGAAAACTCAGCGACCCCGTGGGTTGGGTGATGGAACTGAGCGCCGCAGGGTTGTAAAAGATGCTGTTTGGGTCGCCGAGAACGGAAACGAAACTTCCCGCAAGGGCGGCAGAACGCGCGCTTGCATCGGACCGGAGGAAGGAGTATCCGGTGTTGGATTCCGGGAAAACGGTTGCCGAAAACAGGAGAATTCCTGCAAGGACTACGAGAACTCTTGAAACCAGGACGTTTCCTTTCAGTTTCGCTCAATCTATCAAGATTCACAGGGAGTTGCAAACCCGTGCGCTGTGTGGTAATGTTTTTTGATGGAATCGCCAACGCCGACTTTAAGGTCGGTGTTTGAATGGGTGGCGACCGGGACACTTCTCGTTGCGTGTTAGCCCTGAATTCGATATATTATTCCCAGTTATCCACCCTATGTGCAAGTCAAGGATATTCCCATGAGAGAAGGTATTCACCCGGTGTATAAGAAGTCCACTGTTGTTTGCGTGTGTGGAAACACTTTTGTAACACGGTCAACAGCCGGCGATTTGAAGCTTGAAATCTGCTCAAGTTGCCATCCGTTTTTCACCGGCCGGCAGAAGCTGGTTGACTCCGCTGGTCGTGTTGAGCGCTACAACAAGAAGTACGGAAAGAAAACCGAAACCGCGGCGTAACCGCCGTCAGCATTATTGCCTTACCAACGCCTGTCCTCAAGACAGGCGTTTTGATTGAGTAACTGCATGCACCTGTGTGTCTTTGAAGACGACCTCGCAAAGAACTTCCTTCCCCTGACGTATTTCCGTCCGGTTTTTGATCTTCGTTGCGGTATGTTTACCCTGCGTGAACGGATGATCCGCCATGTTGCTCCTTCATCCGTTTCATTGCTGGCCCGGGAATATCT
>CAZJYO010000091.1:0-9784 GCA_964550275.1 uncultured Chitinophagales bacterium | reverse complement strand
ACATCCAGCAGTGCAAGAAGGAGGGAGTGACGGATGCCGAGATGTACGATGTGTTCAGCGTTGCGTTGGTCGTTGGCGGCTCGATCGTGATTCCCCATATGCGTCGCGCCGTGGCGTTTCTCGATGACTTGAACGCCGCATCCGCACGATGAACGATGAGAGTCCGGAAAAGGTACGCAAAGCCGAATGGCTCCTCGTCCTTGTGGCAGTGATCTGGGCCTCGAACTATCCCGTGTCCAAATGGGGGATTGCCGGCCTGGATATCTTCGTCTTCAACGCCATCAGGTTCATCGTTGCAACCATAGTCGTTGGTGTTTTCCTGTTCTCGCGTTCCGCCTGGGTGCCTCTCACCGGCAAGGACTGGCGGCTGATTCTGCAGGTTGGAGTTATCGCCAGTGTTCTGTACCAGTCCGCGTTCATAGTCGGATTGAAACTCACGACGGCAGGCAACGCGGCAGTTGTTCTCTCCACCGCCCCCCTCTGGACAGTGCTCTTGAATGCACGCCTTCACAAAGAGCACGTCCCGCCAATGGTTTGGGTTGGAACGGTGACGTCCATTGTTGGCGTGGTATTGATTGTGTTGGGCAGCGGCAAGACAATGGAGTTTGGCAGTGCTGCATGGATCGGTGATCTCGTGACCCTGGTGGCAGCGTTGCTTTGGGCGATGAATACCAATATGCAGAAACCCCTGGTTGCACGCTTTCCCGCTGTGCAGGTAACATTCGTGCTGATGGCTATTGGCGCTATCGGCCTTTCACTTATCGCCATTCCTCCTGCTCTCAATGTGCAGTGGTTGCATACACACTGGTCGTATTACCTCGCTGCAGTCGTTTCGGGCTCACTATCGATCGGCGCTGCCAACGTTATCTGGACATATGGGGTGAAACGGTTGGGCCCCGGTCGCACTTCGAATTTCCAGAACCTTGTTCCCATCCTCGCATTCGTCATATCATATTTTACCCTTGATGAGCAGATTCACCTGATGCACATCATTGGTGCGGCAGTCACGATTGTGGGTGTGTGGCTGGCAAGGAGGTAGGGGGAGTGATTTGTATCTTGCTTATTGCCGCCCCTTTGAGTTGCGATCCTACCGGGTCTAATGATGATTATTGTCAGATGTCCAGCATCACCTTGAATCCGCCGTAGACCATCCGCTTGACGTCGAACGGCATTGAGTCCGGTCCCATCATCAGCGCCATGCGCGGGTCTTTCATCACTTTTGCGTTGACAGCGTCGCGGTGTTTTCGTGACTTGTAGCCAATCCACGAAAACACCACCGTCACGCCGGACTTGAGCTTGACGGTTCGTGGAAAGGGTGCCACCCCTTTGATCTTCAAATCATCGCCGACACACTCAAGGTACTCGATGGCGCCGTGCTCGCGCCAAATCTTTCCCGCTTTCCGGGATATCCGGCGGTATGATGGCAAGTTTTTTTTCGGGACAGGCAGAACAAATCCGTCTATGTATTTCATGTGAGTTTCCTCTTGTGGTTTTGAGTTCTGTAAACGGTGAAGGTTGTGTCACCCTTTCAGGGTGTCGGCCTGCGCTTGTGGAGGTCGTGAGGGCTGTCCCGGCCTTGGGATGTCTTCCCCCGTTGGTCAAATTGCCGGTGTTGATGATCCCCTACTCCACGACCTGGAAGATTTCCCTTCTACCACTCAGGTACATCTCCGTATACTTCGACATCTCTTCCGCAACGTTGGGATCCATCTTCGGATCCGGCTTCCCAGACTTGTATTCTTCCATTTGTTTTTCAAATTCCGCGAGGGAAGCTACCGGCATCTCCACCACTACAGTATTGTAGTCTCCGACCATATCGGTCATAATGCGCATGTTCGGATCTCCACCGAATCCCCTCTTGAACAACTTGGCAAGTTTGGATGCCTGTCCAGGTTTTGCCCTGAACACTTCGCGAACGATCAGCATATCATATCCTCAGGTTATCTTTTTATTTTCCGGGCTGTCTTCCCAGTGGTCTTCAGACTTAAGTAATGATCCCGCATCTTTTTGTCAAGATGTTCGATCGTGTAGCGCAGGGCAACACGTGGCATAATAGCTGCGTTTTTATCCAGGAACTTCAGCAATCTCTGACGGTCCTTGTCGCCGGCAAATCGCAACATCCAGCCCGTGGCCTTGTGAACCAGGTCTTCCTTGTCGCGCAGTAGCAGTTCGGCGATCTTGAAAGCGTCATCCACGTCCCCCTGTCTGATGAAATGGGCTGTACTGACAATGGAAGTGCGACGTTCCCACATATTCTTCGAGCGCGCAAGCCTGTAGAGAATCTTGCGCGGTTTGTCCGACAAATACCGGCCAACCACTTGATGAGCGGCAAGATCAACCAAGTCCCAGTTATTAATGCGATCATGCCTGCGGATATAGAGATCGTACAGTTCTTTCACCCGGGCTTCAGATGTTTTTTTGCCGGAAGCCGATTTGCCCATGATACTGCACCCACCGGCGCGTACTTCGTGGATTGGGCTTTCGAGCAGGTTCTCGATTTGGTCTGACGGCATATCGAGGAACTCCTTGGCAAGTGCAAAGACGTGTCCCATGCGAACACCGATGAACTGGTCGCCCTTGCCTGGAGTCTCCTCATCGAACAAGAAATAGCGGTGGTACTTCTTGAGTTCGGTGGCCGAACGATACTTTTCCAGTCTCTCAATGAACTGTTGCCCCGTAAGTGTAGCGGTCACGGGCCGCGTTGAAGTCTTATGTGTCTTCGTTGTGGGCATAGGTGCTCATATGTTGGTTACACTGTAATGTCGAGTGACAGAGTAACGGTGTTTCCCGCCTCAATGTTTTCCCGCTTGCGGATATCCGCTTTGACGGGCAGAAGATACGATGCGGATTTCTTGTCGGGAAAGATGGAAGTCTTCCATGTCGTTTTGCCGACCGTTGCCTTGACGGGCAACGAACCCCATCCGCGACGCACCCCGCTGAGCGAAGTCTTGATTTCTTTTGCCCGCGATGCCGGCAATGTAATGAAGTGCCAACCTCCCGGTCCGGGATACAGCCACAGTCGAGATCGAAACGTCATCCTTAACATGGTACGGGAAGTCCTTCCCGGGAGAATTGCCGGCAGCGCGTTTGCGTTTTACACATGAACGGTTTTCCATTTTCCTTTCTTGAACAGCCACAGTGTGAACAGTCCCACCGAGGTTTCGGAAATCATGATTGCCCAGAATACTCCGGTGTATTCCATGCCGAGGCCGTTTGCCATGTAGTAGGAGAGGGGAATCTGGAACAGCCAGAAGAACACCAGGTTAATCTTCGTAGGGGTGACGGTATCGCCTGCCCCGTTGAACGCCTGGATTGCCACCATCCACCATGCATACACAAAGTAGGAATACGAGACGATGCGCAGCCAGGTTTTGCCGACGAGGACAACTTCGGTATCATCCGTGAAAATGCGTATGAGTGATTCACTGAAGAGGAAGTAGACAATAGAGACGCCGATGAGGAAGAGCATATTCCAGAACCCCGTTACCCAAACGGAACGCTCCGCCCGTTCGGGTTTCGCGGCGCCAAGGTTCTGTCCGACGAGTGTGGCAACGGCATTCGACATTCCCCAGGCAGGCATCAATGTGAACATCATGATGCGCATTGCGATGGTTGCACCGGCCACGGCCTGGCTCCCGAAGCCAGCGATGATACGCATCAGGAATATCCAGGAGGTCATGGCTATGATCATCTGTCCCACGCCACCAAGCGACGTGCGGACAATATTGGCAATAATCTCGCGGTGCGGACGAACGTGAGACCGCTCCACGCGGATGTGTTTTCCGCCGCGGAAAAGAAGCCAGAGTTGCAACAGAACCCCCGTGCCCCTGCCGATGTTTGTGGCAATTGCAGCGCCTTCGACCCCCATTGCAGGGATGGGGCCCCATCCAAAAATGAGGATCGGGTCAAGAATGATATTCAGTCCGTTGGCGATCCACAGTACCCTCATTGCGATCGCCGGATCTCCGGCTCCACGAAACACAGCATTGATCACAAACAGCAGAATGACGGTGGCGTTTCCTCCGAGCATCCATTGTGTGTAACGATAGCCATGGGTCAACGTCCATTCGTCAGCTCCCATCAGTCCAAGCAGATCCTTTGCGAAAAAGATTCCGGCGATGGCAAAGGGAAGTGAAGCCACACATGCAATCAGGATTGCCTGCACTGCCGAGATGCCGGCTTGTTCCGGTTGTTTCTCTCCGATGCGCCGTGCCACTACTGCAGTGACGGCCATGGACAAGCCCATGGCAATCGAGTAAAGCAGAAAAAGATACGTCTCCGTCAAACCGACTGTTGCCACTGCGGATGCCCCAAGCGAACTGACAAAGTAGATATCCACGACAGCAAATGTGGACTCCATGATCAACTCCAGGATCATCGGGACGGCAAGAAGGAACACGGCCTTGTTGATTCCGATCTGTGTGTAATCGGCCTCACTGCCCCGGATGGCGTCTCGCAGTTCCTGCCAAAGTGAGCGGGCCGGCGCTGGATGGCTGGTATTGGTTGATGATTCGGATTCTGTAGCTACACTCACTTATCTTCCCTGGTCTTGGTTGTGTTGAAATGCGTTTGGTATCCCGGAAGCTGTGTACGGCGCGCGGAACTAATTGTTGTCCGCCGCCCGCTGCAACCCCGCAATGTCGATCTTCTTCATTTGCAGCATTGCCTGCATTGCACGTTGTGCCTTCCCGGTGTCTTTATGTGAGAGGAGTTCGTTCAGGACGACGGGCACCACCTGCCATGACAATCCGAATTTGTCCTTCAGCCAGCCGCACATGCTCTCCTGTCCACCGCCCGAGGTGAGCTTCTGCCAGTAGTAATCCACTTCTTCCTGCGTTGTACAATTGATGACGAACGAAATTGCTTCAGTGAATTTGAATTGCGGGCCGGCTGACATGAGCGTAAACTCCTGTCCCATCAGCTCGATGGATACGACATCAACTGCTCCCGATGGCGTATCGGAAAACGTGTCCGTTCCTTTCATCTTTGAGTTGGGGAAGACGGATACATAGAACCTTGCGGCTTCGCGGGCTTCCTTGTCGAACCATAAAAACGGAGTAATCTTTTGCATGGATACTTCTCCTTACGATCATTTCTTTCGTTTCGATTTTGATTTGTGTTTATCCAGGTTTTCCATGACTCGATACTTTACCAGTTTGCTTATCAACTGGACCGGGAGTGGTTTGTCGAGAGGAAAGTGTATGGAGCCCTTGGTCATCTCATACCGGGAGAGTTCCTCCTTGAACACCTTCACACCCGATGAAGTGGGATAGAACCCGATGTGATTCTTCCAGGCCGCAAAGTGCACGAGATTGCCGTGCAGTTTGAACGTTGGTATTTGATAGCTGATGGCTTCTTCCGCCCCAGGTGCCGCCTTCCTGATTATCTCGCGGAGTTTTTGCAGAACGAGTTGCACGTCCTTCGGAAACGTGCCGATGTATTCGTCTATCGTATGGAATTCGGTTTTCATCGATCGCATTGAGTTCTCTTTCAACAACTGCGTTCTTGTATACTATATCCTTCATGCAGACTTACTTCTTCATCTTCCCACCCAACCAGGTACACGGCAGTGCAGTAACCACAAGCGCAATGGGGTACCAATGGTGCGGCGTCAGGCCCCATGACATCACAGCGCCGATTGTTCCTGCAACAATTCCAACGATTCCGAGTATGATTGCGTGACGCATCGGTTGATTCGGAGCCAGCTTTGCAGTTACATAACCACCCGCCACAGTATACACACAGCGGTAGATGAGTGCAACCATCAACATTCCCGCGGTGTAAGCGGCAGGCTCGCTTTGCGGAGGGAAGAGACCAAGTGTTTCCAGTCCATAGTCCGTCCCGACCGATAGTAGGACAACTGTGAGAAATCCCGCAAAGACGGCCCAAATGCTTTTTAGTGTGTTCATGTTCGCCCTGGAATAGGTTTTACTTTCCAACGCATATAGGCAACGAACGTCGCCACTACGAACTCGCCCGCCGTGATAATAGCGCTTGACATTTCTCCTCGTGCCACATGATGTACAGTTGCACTTGCCAGCACCACCATCACACCGGCAGCAGCCAGAGGAAGAAACCCGGGACGTATCCGGGCAGCTCCGGGTACGATGAGGCCGACAGCGGCGAGTATTTCTGCCGAACCAAGGAAGACGCGGAACCAGAGTGGAAATTCCCTGGTGATGATTTCCGCGAGCTCCGGAGGCGGGGAAAGCAACAGCCATCCATGCCAGGCGAACTGTGCCGCAAGCAATACCTGAAGAATCCAAAGAACGGCATTCATATCACCTACTCCTGCGCCAGCGTTTTGAGTTTTTGCAACGCCCCCGGCCACGTATCCCGAAACATCTCGGCGTATTCACCCGGTGCATTCATCTCCACAACTACTTCGGTGGTACCACCTTTCTGCGTGAGTGTGTAGTTCTCAGTGACTCCGGACCATTTCTTCGCTTCATTGCTCGACGTGTCTTCTTTCCCGTCCTTCACGAAGCCAAGATGTTCGATAGAAATGAACTCGAACGGCCGGTTCTCACGGATACGACTGACCATTCCCGCCAATTGTCCTGTCTCCTTCTCCGGCGCCAGGAAGAGGATCTTGCTTCCCTGCTTCCAGTCGCCGACGTAGTGGGAGCCGGGACCGAACACTTCGGTCCATTGACGATACGTCCGGTCGTTGAGCATGGTGTCCCAGACTTTTTGCGCCGGCGCTGTGATGTCGATAGTAAACCGTAGTTTTTCCATGTTGTCACCTCATTGTTGAGTGTTGCCTGGTTGCACGCCGCTGTTCGCTTTCAGCCACCATCGCTGAGTGGTCCGCAGCCGGGCGGATCTCAAACGGTCCGGCTTTCACGCCCGGATGCTTCGACATCAACTGGATGGCGTGGTTCAAATCTCTTGCTTCAAGGATGAGGATGCCGCCGAGTTGTTCCTTTGTTTCAGCAAACGGACCATCCGTCATGATGACTTTGCCATTCTGATAGCGAAGCGTTGTGGCGTTCCGAGAACTATCCAGCGCTTCACCACCGGCAAAGTGGCCGTTCTTGCGAAGCACATCGTCGTAGTCAAAGCACTCGTCCATCATTGCGTGTTGCTCTGTTTCCGGGACTGACTCCCAGTTCTTCTCGTCGATGTAGCCAAGGCAAATGTATTTCATATTCTCGCTCCCAATAAGTTGATTGCGTATCGTCTACCTTCGCTGTTTCTCGAGCTGTGCATTTACCGTTGGACTGTCCGCCGCTTTCCGGGCATCTTCGGGGAAGTCTTCTATCTCGAAGATCTCTCGAACCTCGATGACGTCGCCGTTCTCGGCTGGTACTCGTCGCGCCCATTCGACTGCCTCTTCCTTCGACTTCACATTGATGATCCAGAAGCCGCCAAGTACTTCCTTGGACTCTGTGAACGGACCGTCGGTGACGCGTGGCTTACCCTCGGGAAAGGCAACACGCGCTCCTCTGGCAATCGGGTGAAGTCCATCAAGAGCAACCAGTGCACCGGACTTTGCGAGCTCTTCGTTGTATTTCATCATCTTCGCGATTGCGTCCGCAGGCGGCGCAAATCCCTCTCCGGCTTTCTGATCCGGTGGCGTGCCCGGCTGGTAGACTTTGGGTATCATCAGCATCATGAATCGCATGGGTATCTCCTTTTTTGAAATGTTCTGATTAATTGCCACATCAGGTAGTCGAATGAGGGAGGTGGAAATCGATAACCATCTGTTACTTTGTTTGAAGCTAGAGATAGTCTTTCCGAATCTAAACCCTCTTACGCAGTTGCCTTCTCATACCGTCCATCTGCCCGCAGTCCTTCTTCAAGCGGTCGTACCTCGATACTGCCAAACCGTGCCGATGGCCATTTGGAGGCCACCTGGATTGCTTCGTTTAAGTCTCTGGCGTTGATCATAAAGAGTCCACCCAGAGTTTCCTTTGTCTCGGCAAATGGACCGTCGGTGACGGAGACCTTGCCTCCCCGGACTCTTACCGTTGCGGCGGTCCGCACGCTTTGCAGCGGCTCAGCGGAGATGAGTCGCCCTGTGCGTTGGAGTTCGCCAACGTAGTCCAGAGTTTCAGCTCTCAACACTTCCCACTCATTCCTGGTAAGTTGATTGAGAGTGCGCTCTTCTTCGTACGCGAGACAGATGTATTTCACGTGTTTCTCCTTTTGAGTTGTAGTGCCCTTTCCCGAATCGAAACCCACACCTCAAATTATTCAGTGCAGTTGTTCAAGCAGTTTCAGCACCGTACCTCCAAAGGAGTCCTTCGGACAAGAAGCAGTAAACGCTGAAACTGCAAATCCCTATTGGTTTGCCTTCCCCCACAGCCATCGATTCGGGAGGCTCGAAATTTGTCGTGGTCAAGGGCAACCGTTTGCCTTGGTCTTCCGTCTCGCACAGCCTGCGGTTTCGGAAGCTCAGTTTTTGGTCACAACTGAGGTCCTCGGGAAGAAAGTAACAGAAATTACCCTTGCGTCAACTCCATCTTCCGGAAACGTTCAATTGATTCGCTCTGAGTAAAATCATCCAGATCGAACATTTGCCGGACCTCAATCTCGCACTCTTTTCCCGGACCGGACGGATTCGGGAAGCGTCTGGCCCATTCGAGGCCCTCTTCCCGCGTCTTCACCTTGATGATCGTGTAACCGGCAATGAGTTCCTTCGCTTCTGTAAATGGTCCGTCCGTGACGATGCGCTTGTCGCCGACGTACTTGATGCGCCAACCCCTGGAGCTTGCCTGAAGCCCCGAGGCATCAACCAGCACTCCGGCTTTCATCAGCTCTTCGTGATAGGTTGCCATCTGGGCAAACATCGCCTCCTCGGGCATCACTCCGGCTTCCGAGTCTTTGTTGGCTTTCACAATAATCATGAATCGCATTGAGGTATCTCCTTTTGGTTTGTTGTAGGTCGGATCGCCGATCCGACCTGTAGCTCTTTGGGGTTATGGGACACCAATCCGTCTCACATCATATAGTCGTTTGGCGGGCTTGGAAATCGACAGCAATTTTCATTTTTTTTTGAGATGGGTGAAAAACGATTCCGACTCAAGAGATTTCGGCATCCGCGGAAACGCTCATTTCTTCTTTGGTGCACAAGAAAACGGACAACAAAGAATAATATCTACCCCAATTCGCGCAACCTTAGCTCAAGGAACCTTCGCTCCGGTTCTTGCTGCGTGAGTGCAAGTGCCCGTGTGTAAGAAACTTGAGCGTCCTCTGTTCTTCCAAGTCGTCTGCACATATCTGCGCGGGCTGAGTGGGCAAGGTGGTAGTCGGCCAAATCTCCGCGTGCGAGGATTGCGTCGATGAGAGCAAGTCCTTTTGCCGGCCCATCCCGCATTGCAATTGCAGCCGCACGGTTCAGCTCAACCACGGGCGATGGGTTCATCTGCACCAGCACGTCATAGAGTGCGACGATTTCCTGCCAGTCCGTGCCGGAAGTGCTTGAGGCACCAGCGTGTACGGCCGCAATTGCCGCCTGAATCGTGTACGGTCCGAACCTCCGCGTCGCGAGCGCCTGCTCAACCAGTGACTTTCCCTCCGCAATTTGAGCACGGTTCCATAGAGAGCGGTCCTGATCCTCCAGCAAAATCAAGTCGCCAGTTGCGGATGTACGTGCCGCCCGGCGCGATTCCTGTAACAGCATCAATGCGAGAAGACCGGCGACCTCGGGGTCGGGCAACAGCCCCACGAGAACCCGTCCGAGTCGGATTGCTTCACCCGAAAGATCAGCCCGCGTCAGTGATGTGCCGGAGGATGCGGAGTAGCCCTCGTTGAACACAAGATACACAACGTGCAGAAC
>CAZJYO010000090.1:0-9828 GCA_964550275.1 uncultured Chitinophagales bacterium | reverse complement strand
CAGCGATTCCCGTCGTTCCTCCGCCGGTATCGAGCAGTTCCACGGCACCACGATCCTGTCCGTGCGCCAGGGGAGCAAGGTCGTCATGGCCGGCGACGGCCAGGTCACCGTCGGCCAAACCGTGATGAAGCATAACGCGCGTAAAGTGCGCAAGTTGTACAACAACCAGGTTCTTGCCGGCTTTGCCGGCGCGGCAGCGGATGCATTCACGCTCTTCGCCCGCTTCGAGGACAACCTGGAAAAGTACCACGGCAACCTGGAACGCGCTGCTGTCGAGCTTGCCAAGGATTGGCGCACCGACAAGTATCTCCGGCAGCTTCAGGCGTTGCTCGGAGCGATGGATGGAAAGCGGGCTTTGGTCATTTCCGGGACGGGAGAAATTATCGAACCGGATGACGGGATTATTGCCATCGGGTCGGGGGGAAGTTTTGCTCTTTCTGCAGCGCGCATGCTCGTAAAGCACTCATCTCTCTCTGCTCTTGAAATCGTGCAGGAGTCTCTCCGCACCGCGGCAGACATCTGCATTTATACCAACAGCAATCTGACCATAGAAGAATTGTGAACACTCAGAACCATGAACCGCGGCCTCTGTCCGCGGCTTCCGATCGTACCGCGTTTCTGACCCCGCGCGAAATTGTCCGCGAACTTGACCGTTATATCATCGGCCAGCACAACGCGAAGAAATCCGTGGCAATAGCACTCCGGAACCGCTGGCGGCGACTGCAGGTTCCTTCCGGACTTCGCGAAGAGATCATGCCAAACAACATTATCATGATCGGACCGACGGGAGTCGGAAAAACAGAAATTGCCCGCCGCCTTGCAAAGCTTGCAGGAGCACCGTTCATCAAGGTGGAAGCGTCAAAATTCACTGAAGTCGGCTATGTCGGCCGTGACGTCGAATCCATTATCCGCGACCTCACCGAGTTTGCCGTCACCATGGTGAAGGCGGAAAAACGGATTGTGGTTGCGGAGAAAGCCCGCGAGCTTGCCGATGAACGCATCCTTGAACTGCTCATCCCCCCCGTCCGCAAGCGAACAGCTGCCGCAGGAGTTGAGCAGCAGGAACCGGCACATTCCGAAGAAGAGAACCAGGCAACGCGCGAGAAATTCAGACAGCGATTGAAAGCAGGTCAATTGGAAGACAAGATGATCGAACTTGATCTTCCATCCGCATCAGGGCCCATGATGCAGGTTGTAGGACCGATGAACCTTGAGGAAATGGGGATCAATCTTCAGGAGATGTTCGGTGGAATGTTGCCGAAGAAAACCAAGCGCCGCAAGGTTTCTGTCGCGGAAGCACGCACTCTGCTCGTCAATGAAGAAGCACAGAAGCTGATTGATCAGGAAGCCGCCGTGAAGGAAGCGATTCAACGCGTGGAGAATTCGGGCATTGTGTTCCTCGATGAGATCGACAAGATCGCCGGTTCAAAGCATCAAGGCGGCGGGCCGGATGTTTCCCGTGAAGGCGTTCAGCGCGATCTTCTTCCGGTGGTCGAAGGTTCCAACGTCAATACCAAATACGGAATGGTGAAGACGGATCACATTCTTTTCATTGCATCCGGGGCATTCCATGTTTCCAAACCTTCGGACTTGATTCCTGAACTTCAAGGACGTTTTCCGATTCGCGTTGAATTGAGTTCGCTGACCGAGGAGGATTTTGTCAAGATACTCACGTTACCGCAAAATGCGTTGATCAAACAGTACGCTGCACTGTTGGCAACTGAAGGCGTTGATGTGGAATTTACCGAGGATGGAATCCGGGAGATCGCACGAACCGCAAGCGATGTCAATGAAAACGTGGAGAATATAGGAGCGCGGCGGCTTCACACGATTATGACCACGCTGCTGGAGGAAACTCTCTTTGATGCGCCCGATGATGTGAAGTCCCGCAAAGTCATCGTCAACCGGGAACATGTTACTTCAAAACTCGCCCCGATCACAAAGAACCGCGACCTGAGCAGGTACATTCTCTAAGAGCCGGTGACCCGGCTGCCTAGTGTACTTTTTCGTCCTTGACCGGCGGCTGAAAACCGAAATTGGCTCCGGGCATATCACCGTGGATTTTTATCTCGCCGAATTTGTGCTCGAACTTTGTAATGTTGTCCTCGAGCGCCCGCATCAGCAATTTCGCGTGTTGTGCCGTCATGATCAAACGCGCAAGAACCTTGGCTTTGGGAACACCGGGCAGAACGCGGGTGAAGTCAATGACAAACTCCGCTGGTGAGTGGGTGATGATAGCAAGATTGGAATAGATCCCCTCTGCTTCCTTTTCACCAAGTTCGATGTTGATCTGTTGTCCGGATTGTTGTTGTTCTGGCATTGTCTTCCCCGTTCAGTGCATCACATAAAAGCGTTACTTGCTCAACTCATCGTATTTCTTGAAGGCGGCTTCGGCTTCCTTCGGCATATTCAGATTCGCGTACAGCTTCCCGAGCTGCTGCCAGATGAGCGGATCGTCCGGTTTCAACTCTGCGGATTTCTTGAAGTAGTCCGCCGCCTCCTTGAACTTTTCTTTGTAGGAAAGATCTTCCTTGAAGCCTTTAGTCTTCTTTTTCGCCGCTTCGTCCGCCTTATCGTCCGCCTCTTTCTTCATCGCAACGCCCCAATTGAGATTCACAACACCAAGGTTGTAAATCGTATTCACATGGATGACGTCAACAGAATCCGGCTTCTGTGCTTCCACCATTTTGAATTGATCAATGGCTTCAGGGGTTTTATTCTCATTCATAAGATACACCGCGAAGATGTACCGGAAACTTCTGTTCTGCGGATCTTTATCAACAGCATCACGGACAAACGCGAGTGACTTGTCCTTCATTCCCATCTCGTTGTACGTGTCAATGAGCGCCAGAGCGTTGTCCGTGTTCTTGGGATCAATGGTCCACAGCTTCTCATACGCTGAAATTGCCGCAGCGTTTGCCGCCTTTGCTCCTGCCTCATCTTTTGCTTCGGTCTTTTCCCTCGCGCTCTGTGAATGAAGTCTTGCAAGAAGTTCAAGCTCACGGGGCTGATCCGGCCTTTTGAGCAAACTCGCGTCGAGCGTCTTGATCGCTTCATCCAATTGCTTGTTCCCGTAGTAGGCAAGGGCACATACATAATAAGTTTGGGTACTGTCCGGCATCGCGGTCATGCCTGTCTTGAAGGTCTTGATGGCGGTTTGAAAGTACGCCGACGAATCACGCCCTTTATTGTAGTAGCTTACCCCTTCGTTATGGGAAACTGCCCATATTTTCAACCGGTAGTTCAGGATTTCCTCCTGGTACTCTTCGGGGTCGAGAAGGCTTGCCTTGGAAAAAGCTTCCAACATGGCATCGTACTTTTTCAACTCGTAGCGTGCTTTCCCCATGATATACCACGCCTCCGCATCCTCCGGATCCTTTTCTGCGGCCTTCACCGCGCTTGCCTCGGCTTTATCGTATTGGCCCTGTTGGAGATAAAGCTTTGCCGATGTGAGGTGCTGGGATTGTGCGGATGAAAAAACGAAGAACAGCGTCAGGCAGAACAAACACCAACGAACGATGTGCATGAAAATCTCCGGCAGTAAAATCACATTTGGATAGGAATACCAGTCAATATATACGCAGTATCGTTTTCAATTGCAACGGGACCGCGTTGACATTAGAATTCGATTTTTGTACCGTTATCACCGATTCTCCTTGTCGAACACTCCATTTTTTCAATTCGGATATCCTGTGGATTGTATTTTCTGCAAGATTGTTCAGAAGAAACTGCCGGCCGAGATCCTCTATGAAACCGACCGCGTCGTTTCCATTCTCGACATCAACCCCATTCACCACGGCCATGCGCTCGTTATCCCCAAACGGCATTGCGTGGATTTCCTTGCTGTCCCGAAGGAAGACCTGCATGACGTCCTTGAAACGGCCCAAATAGTTGCCCGCGCCATTGTGAAGAGTCTGAACCTCTCCGGTTTCAATGTTTTTTCAAACAACGGACTCGTCGCTGGACAATCTGTTTTTCATTTTCATGTTCATGTAACGCCACGCTATGAAAATGACAACATCCGGTTTGTGCTGGACCTGAAGTCCTACGCACAAGGCGATATGGCTGTGTACGGAGATAAAATCCGAAAACATATTTCACCGAACTCTTAAGGAACATCATGCCACCCTATGCGAAACTCACGCCTCCTTCATCAGGATCAAAGATTACCATCACCAACAGCATGCTCAACGTACCCGATGTCCCGATTATTCCCTTCATCGAGGGCGACGGAACGGGTACGGACATTTGGAGAGCTGCGCAACACGTTCTCGACGCGGCAGTACAAAAGGCCTACGGAGGCAAACGGAAAATTGCGTGGTTCGAGGTGTACGCCGGCGAAAAATCCAACTCGGTGTATGGTGAGAACACATGGCTTCCGCAAGACACGCTTGATGCGATCAAAGAATATGTTGTAGCGATTAAGGGACCATTAACGACGCCGGTCGGCGGCGGCATTCGCTCCATCAATGTCGCACTCAGGCAGATGCTCGATCTGTACGTCTGTCTTCGTCCAGTGCAATATTTTCAGGGCGTTCCCTCTCCCGTTGTGCATCCCGAACGCGTCAACATGGTGATCTTCCGTGAGAACACCGAGGATATCTACGCCGGCATCGAATGGAAAGCCGAAACACCGGAAGCGAAGAAGGTCATTGAATGGCTTTCGAAGGAGATGGGAGTCAAAAAGATCCGGTTTCCTCAGAGTTCGAGTATCGGAGTAAAGCCGGTTTCGCGCGAAGGCAGTGAACGATTGGTTCGCGCCGCAATACAATATGCCATAGACAACAAGCGCTCATCGGTGACGCTGGTGCACAAGGGCAACATCATGAAGTTCACGGAAGGCGGTTTCCGCGATTGGGGATATGAACTTGCGAAGAGGGAGTTTTCCGACAAGGTGATCTCTTGGGAGGAATGCGGGGGAAAGCCACCGGCGGGAAAAATCCTTATCAAGGACGCTATTGCGGACGCGTTTCTCCAGCAGATTCTCACACGCCCTGATGAATACGATGTTATTGCGACACTGAACCTCAACGGTGACTACATTTCGGATGCCTTAGCGGCGCAAGTAGGCGGAATCGGAATTGCTCCCGGCGGAAATATCAATTATGAAACCGGACACGCTGTCTTCGAAGCAACGCACGGCACCGCACCGAAATATGCGGGCCTCGACAAGGTGAACCCGGGCTCGGTTATCCTGAGCGGAGAAATGATGCTTCGCTACATGGGTTGGCGCGAAGCTGCGGACCTTGTTCTCAACTCGCTGAACAAGACCATCCAGTCAAAAACCGTTACGTACGACTTTGCACGACTCATGACCGGAGCGAAAGAAGTAAAGTGCTCCGAGTTTGGTAATGCCATGGCAAACAACATGTAGACCAACCCAAGCTCTGTCTGGTGAAAAACAAGAGGCCGGGCTTAACCCGGCCTTCCTGTTACCTGGATGGGCTCTCGACAGGCCTTCCACTCTTCGCCCACTCCTCAAACGATCCGTCATAGAGCCGCGCAGAATAACCAAGATAGCGCGCAACGATGTACCCCAGACTCGCCTGTTGGCCAATGTGGCAATACGTAACGACTTCTTCTCCATCTTCAATCCCTGCAGTGTTGAAGATCGCGCGCAACGAGTCTTTGGACTTCAGCATGTTCCTTTCATCCAACAGTGACGTAAAGGGAATACTGAACGAGTTCGGTATGTGGCCCGAACGGTCTCCCACTCCCGTATCCTGGCCTGAGTAGTAATTCTCCGTTCTGCAATCGACCACGGCAATGTCTTTCGTTCTCAATGCCCGATCGACATACCCAATGTCAGCGATGACCTGTTCGTTAACCTGTGGAGCAATCTTTCCTTTGGCCCGGCTTACAACCTCCGTTGTCAACTTGCCGCCTTGCGCTGCCCACGCGGGCATGCCGCCATCCAAGAGCGAAGTCCTGTTTCCCAATCCAAGATAGTCCAATGTGAGAAACACCCGTGCGCTAGGGCTGACCCAATCCTTTCCGAAGTACAAAATAATCCTTGAGTTGTTGGAAATACCGTACGCCTCGAACACGGAGTCCAAGTGGGAAACAGAGGGAAGTTGCAGCATTAAGCCCGAATTGCGCGGCGTGGAGATGTAGTCACGTGAGATGTACTGCGCGCCGGGAATATGGAGAGAATCAAAACCTCGCTGGTCACCGATATGCAACAGGATCAGATCGGGATCGTTGAGATGCTCTTGAAGCCACTTCGCATCAACAAAAAGGGGTTCGGCGCGTTCGCTGGATGGAAAAGAAACAACCACCGAACTCAGCACAAGCAAAAAGGCAAGATGAAAAGCGACTCGCGGCATAGGATCTCCTCATCGTTTGGGACACCTCTCCAGTACGGGTAACGCCGCGTTTTGTTTCTCCTGACATACTTGACATTCACTTTGGCTCTCAATAGTTTGCATCCGCATTGCCATGACCATACCCGAATCCTTTTCAGCATTGGTTGTCCGGGAAAACCCTGACAAATCGTTTTCGCGCAGTATTGAGCGGCTTTCGACCGACGATCTCCCGCCGGGGGAAGTGCTTATGCGCGTTCGCTATTCATCACTCAACTACAAGGATGGGCTCTCTGCGACCGGCAACAAAGGCGTCAGCAAGCATTACCCGCACATTCCGGGTGTTGATGCCGCCGGAGTTGTTGTCGAAAGTTCATCTCCTGATTTCGTTTCAGATGATGAAGTCATTGCCCATGGTTATGAAATCGGAGCGCATACTAAAGGCGGCTTTTCTGAATTCCTGAGAGCCCCGGGCGAATGGGTCTTGAAGAAGCCACACGGGTTAACACTCAGGGAGTGCATGATTTATGGTTCAGCAGGATTTACTGCGGGGCTTGCCCTTCACCACTTGTTGCACCACGGTCTCACACCGGACCAAGGACCAACGATTGTCACCGGTTCAACAGGAGGCGTGGGTTCATTCGCCGTTGCTCTTCTCGCACATGCCGGATTTCATGTTGTTGCGGCAACCGGGAAAATGGATGACACGAAATTTCTGACATCGCTTGGAGCCAAAGAGATCATTCATCGTGATTCTTTGTGCGACACAAGCGGACGGGGCTTGTTGCAAGGAAGTTGGGCCGGCGGAGTCGATAATGTCGGCGGGGATATGCTGGACACGGTCATCCGGCAAACGAAGCCCTTCGGCGCTATTGCATGCACTGGAAACATCCGTTCCGGTGAACTGCATACGAGCATCTATCCCTTCATCCTTCGGGGCGTATCATTGATAGGCATTAATTCGGCGTTCGTCCCAATGCCTTTGCGGAAGCAGATTTGGAACCGGCTCGGCTCGGATTGGAAGATGGTCAACCTGGATTCCTTTGTCGAAACCGTTTCACTTGCGGAATTGAGCCCGAAAATAGACAAGATTCTCAAAGGAATGGTCAAGGGGAGAATCCTTGTCGAAATCTCAAAATAATTGCCGGAAACGGAAACTCATTTTATGCACCCGGTGTTCAACATTGCACAATCCCACATCACATTTTCTAAAACTACGAGGTCTCTCATGAAGCAGATTTGCATAGCCATCCTTGTGACGTTGATAGCTCTGGGTGGTTTTCAGACAGGCATGGCATCGGTGAAACTGGACGAAGCCGCACCGAATTTCAAGCTGACGGACTCCAATGGCAAGGAACATTCCCTCTCCGACTTCAAGGATAAATGGGTCGTTCTGGAATGGGTGAATTACGGATGCCCGTTCGTCAAGAAGCACTACGGAAGCGGCAACATGCAAAGTCTCCAGAAGACCTATACTGAAAAAGGAGTCGTGTGGCTTTCGATTTGCTCCTCCGCGGAAGGCAAAGAGGGTTATTTCGATGGAGACGAGCTGAAGGATAAAATCAAAACGGCCAACGGATCGCAGACTGCTTATCTTGTTGATGAGAGCGGAACAGTGGGCAAGCTGTACGAAGCAAAAACAACTCCGCACATGTTCATCATCAACCCTGAGGGCGTGCTTGTGTACAACGGCGCCATCGACAGCAAGCGCTCGACAGACCAGGAAGACATCAAGGACGCAACCAACTACGTGAAGGAAGCTCTTGACGCTGCTCTGGCGGGAAAAGCTATTGCAACAAAGTCAACGAAGCCGTACGGCTGTTCGGTAAAGTACAAGTAAGAGGAATATACAAACAGAGAAGCCCTCTCCGGAATTTCCGGAGGGGGTTTTTCTGTTTCAGGAAGTCTTGCCCTGATGGGTAAGCGTCGTTTGCAGTGTGGCGAGGAGCTCATCCGCTTTTGCGGCTTCGCCCGGTGGAACAAGTTCTCTGTACTCATTCAGGTAGTGGATCGCCCGCGCAAGTTCGTCGTTCATCGCGTACACAAGTCCGAGATTGAAATAGAGGTTGGGCAGCGATGACGGCTCAACTTCCGCGGCAAGTTCATAATGCATCCGGGCCAGACGAAGATTGCCTTCTTCAAAATACAAGTTTCCGAGATTAAAGTGCGATTCAACATGGCGCGGATCGATTTCCAGGGACTTGGTAAAGCAATCGAACGCCTTCGCTGTCCGCCCTTCTTTCGATTCTATGATGCCGAGATTGCAATATGCATCAGCAGTGCTGTCGCCTTCTTCAATGGCACGCTCGTACGCATCCTTGGCGCGTTTATCACCGCGCTCATCCAGCAACAACGCCTCGTCAAACGGCCCGATATCCGTCGGAAGCTTGATAACCTGCGCACCGGTCGCATGAAACAGGTTGAGCTGGCCCTTCCCTCCGGGCTTTCTCTTTTTCTTAACCCGTTCAAAATCAAATTTATCCGGCTGGCGCGGCGTCAGCTGAAGTATCTTGGTCATACTCAAGCCGCTTTAACTTTCTTCGCTTTCGCGGCTTTGCCCGCAGTCGCGGCAGCTTTCTTGGTGGCTCCCTTTGCTTTCTCCATCGGCTTCTTGTGCGACTTCGCCTGCTCGATGCTATGCTTCAACGCGGTCATGATATCGACAGTCGGTTTTTCTTCCTCTTCGACTGTTACGATCTGCTTCCCTTCAATCTTCGCCTCAATCATTTCGCGCAACGCATCCTGGTATTTATCCGTCATATCGATTTTTGAAAGCGAGGTGGTCATAGAGTCAATCAGGTTCTTGGCCAGCTTCAACTGGTCCTTGTCAACTCCCTGTTTTTCCAACTGGGGAACTTCCTGAATGTTTCTCACTTCCTTGGGACTTCTGAGTTTGTAAAAGACAATCCCCTTCTCCTGCGGAGCAATCAACACAACATCCTCGCGGTCTCTGAGGACGACTTTTCCAATGCCGACTTTGCCGCTTTCCTTGAGAGAAGCGGCAAGCAGAGAGAACGCTTTGACCGCAACAGGCCCATCCGGTCCGGCAAAATACGGGGACTCGTACAATGTCGGGTGGACTTCTTCCGCGTCGATGAACCCCTGAATCTCGATAATCTTTGTGCTCTTGAGTTTGATCTTGTCGAGGTCATCCTTCTCCACAATCACGTAGTGTTCCGGTTCATACGGATAACCTTTGACGATGGAATCATTGGAGACGATCGCATTGCACTTCTTGCATCGTTTGTCATACCCGACGGGACCGTTGTCATCCTTGTGGAGTTGATTGAAGCTGATCTTCTGGTCGGTATCGACCGCATTGTAAATGCGGACGGGAATCGTCACCAGAGAAAAGCGGATATGTCCCTTCCAAATCGCTCTCATAGATCACCTCCAAGGATTGTGCTGTGGAAATCTATCAATATTCCACCTCTTAGTCCAGCTACGGAATGGCAATGTCTCAGTTTGGCAACTCGGCGAACGACCGGGACGGTCGTTCTACCGCATATGTGAGTGGGTCAGCCCT
>CAZJYO010000089.1:0-9834 GCA_964550275.1 uncultured Chitinophagales bacterium | reverse complement strand
TGGCTCAAACGCGCTGTACGCCGGCATGGGCGCGTTCAACCGGTAAGCAATCAATACACCATCATTGGATAGAACTACCGCATGACTCAGATAATTAAGTTCGGCACAGACGGTTGGAGAGCCGTCATTGGCGATGATTTTACATTTGCGAATCTTGAGAGAGTTGCGCTTGCCTCAGCGCGTCATTTCAAGAAGCACAAGAAGATCAGGAACGGCATCGTTATCGGCTATGACGCGCGGTTTATGTCGCGGGAATTTGCGGAGAAAGCGGCTGAAGTCATTGCAAATGCCGGCATCACCGTGAAACTTGCGGACAGCATCGTTTCGACGCCGATGATTTCTCTTCTCACGAAGCTCGAGAATGCGGCGGCAGGAATTGTCATTACCGCCAGCCACAATCCGCCGAAGTGGAACGGGTTTAAGATTAAAGGCGAGTTCGGCGGGCCTGCCCATCCCGAAATGATCACCAAGGTCGAGAAAGAACTTGGCGCGGTTCTCAAACTGAAAAACATTCCGCAGGGCAAGCTTTCATTTGATCAGCTTGTCGCCAAGCGCAAGATCGTGCCCATCAGCATGAAACAGCGCTACCTTGATGATATCAGCCGCAAAATTGATCTTGATATCATCCGAAAGTCAGGCGTTCGTATCCTCTATGATTCCATGTACGGAGCCGGACAGGGCGTTTTGGAGTCCATCATTCCGGGAGTGAAGGATTTGCATCCGGAATACAATCCGTCATTCGGCGGAACAAACCCCGAACCGCTTGCGCACAACCTTTCAGCTCTGATGAAGGGCGTCAGCGGCGGAAATTTCCATATCGGTATTGCTACCGACGGCGATGCGGATCGCGTCGGCGCTGTTGACGAGCTTGGCAACTTTGTGGATTCGCACAGAATATTCTCCTTGCTCTTGAAGTATTTCGTCGAGCAGAAGCACATGTCGGGTGAAGTGGTCAAGTCGTTTTCCGTGACGCAGATGGTGGATAAACAGTGCGCCAAGTACGGGCTGACGATGCACGAGACGGCAATCGGCTTCAAACATATTTGCAGGCTGATGACCGAGCGCGACGTTCTTATCGGCGGAGAAGAAAGCGGCGGCCTCGGCGTCAAGGGTCATCTGCCTGAACGGGACGGCATTTTCCTCGGGCTGTTGCTCTGCGAGATGATGGCTGTTCGCCAGAAGCGCCTGAGTGAACTTGTGCAGGAACTCATGGATGAATTCGGTCACCATGAGTTTCACCGGATCGACATGCATGTCGGCGGCAAGGAGAAGGAAGCCATCATGAAGAAGTACAAGAAGGGCGTGAAAGAGATCGGCGGTTACCGCGTGACCGGCAGAAAGGATACGGACGGCCACAAATTTCTCATCGACGGCGGATGGGTTCTGGTGCGCGCGTCGGGGACGGAACCGTTGATACGGTTTTACGCGGAAGCGGGAAGCAAGGAACAAGTTCAAGCTCTCCTCAAAGCGGCCACAACACACTGAGCGATCCCATGCAATCCAAAATGTTCTATAACATTATGCCTGATGGAACGGTGAAGCAGGTCAATCCCTTCACCGGCACGGAGGTGTGGACGGTTGCCGGCCGGGGAAAGAAACCGATCACGAACGAACATGTTGTTCAGGCAAAGCCGCTGGAAAAACGGGAGCCGGAGGACTACTGCAGTTTTTGTCCGGTGCGCTATTTTGAAACAGCGCCGGAAAAATCACGGCTGATCCGCCATGCGGACAACAATTGGGAACGCATCGATTTCCTCGCACCGGAAAAATATACGGACACCACCGCGGAGTTCCGTCGCGTGGGGAACATGTTTGAGATTGTCACGCTCGATTACTGGCGCAAGAACTATGCGTACAAGATGGTTGCCCAGCGTCAGCGCTGGAAGGAAGACTACCTGGCGAACCCTGCGGGCCTGAAGCACATCACGGACATTGTTCATTACAAGCTCAGGCAGGAAGGAAAAACGGACGAGCAGATTGAGAAAATGCCGGCGTCCGAGCGGCTTGCGGTTGCTGATGCGTTTTTCGGCGGCGGCCATGAACAGATCATCGCGAAGCGCCATTATCGTGAAGGCGCAGTCAACGACAATGAATTGTTTTCCTCCGGCGGCATGACCATGGAGGAGCATTACCGTTATGTGAAGTTCACGGTGGACGCCATCAGTGACATCGCGGGAACGAACCGGTATGTCCGCTATGTCAGCGTGTTCCAGAACTGGCTTCGCCAGGCGGGCGCGTCGTTCGATCATCTCCACAAGCAACTCGTGGCTCTTGATGAATGGGGCTCTTCCATTGAGAACCAGATTTCCATGCTTCGTAGTGATCCGAATGTGTTTAATGAGTACGGCGCGAACTTCGCAGCGCACCACAATCTTGTTTTTGCGGAGAACGACTTCGCGATCGCCCTTGCCGGCATCGGCCACCGCTATCCCACCATTGAAATTTATTCGCGCAGTAATGCCGGAAGGCCGAGCGAGCACACGGATGAGGAGATCCGCGGCGTAAGCAACCTTGTGCATGCGTGTCATGCCGCGATGGGTTCCCATATTTCTTGTAATGAGGAATGGTACTACACGCCGCTGGACGCCGTGTACAAAATGCCCTGGCACGTCCTGATCAAATGGCGGGTGAATGTTCCCGCAGGGTTTGAAGGGGGAACGAGCATTTTTATCAACCCGATAACGCCCATTGATTTACGTGACCGGATAGTGCCCAAGCTGTATGAGCTTCGCGATCAGAACAAGATTGACCGCATCCGGATTGCCGAGGAATGCCGCGTTGATCCCAATCCCCTGAAATACTACCTCAAGTAGTGCGCGCCGTTTTGCGGTAACGCCGGCGTGTCTTTTTTCATCGAATCACTATGATGGACTTCCACCACCGCGGTTACGGTCGCGGCACATCCCTTGTCATACTGCACGGACTTCTCGGCTCGCTGGATAACTGGGGAACGCTGGCGAAGAAATGGTCTGAACGATTCCACGTGTTCACTTTTGACGCGCGCAACCACGGGCGTTCGCCGCATTCACAGGCGATGAACTACTCCGTTATGGCGGAGGATCTGCTTGGCATCATGGGTGAGCACGACCTTGCGCCCGCGCATCTCATCGGACATTCCATGGGTGGAAAAACTGCGATGTTCTTTGCGACGCAGCATCCTGATCTTGTAAAGAAGTTGGTTATTGTTGATATCGCGCCGAAGCACTATACAAGGCGGCACGACCATATCTTTAGTGCGCTCATGGGCCTTGACTTGAAAGAATTTACAACGCGTAAGGAAGTGGATGATGATCTTGCCGCAAAGATCCCCGAGTTCTCCACGCGACAGTTTCTCATGAAGAATCTCGCAAGAACAGAATCGGGAAGATTCAAATGGAAAATGAATCTGCGCGTCCTGAATGATCACTATCCCTCACTCAGTGAGGCGCTCCCGAAGGAAGCGCGTTGTCCCAACCCAACGCTGTTTGTCCGGGGCGGACGTTCAACGTATATTCTGGATGAGGACAAACCATTGCTTAAACATCATTTTCCCAACTCACAGTTACTGACAGTCAAAAACGCGGGTCATTGGGTTCATGCCGATGCGTCGGCGGAGCTGGATCGAATCGTGTCGGAGTTTCTTTCCGCATGATTTCCGGCGTTAACATCACCCTCCAGTTCGGTGAGCGTCCGATCTTTGACGACGTTTCATTCCGTATTGGTCCGCACGACCGTATCGGTCTTGTTGGTTCAAATGGCGCCGGCAAGTCCACGCTCCTTAAGATGCTTGTTGGAGAACAATCCCCCGACAAAGGAGAACTCGCGCGCGCAAAATTTGTCACGGTCGGCTATCTTCCGCAGGATGGTCTGCATGCCCACGGCAAGTCGCTGTACCATGAAGTCGAAACAGTGTTCGGCGATGTTTTGCAGACGCAGGAACGCATCGCGCAGATCAACGAACAAATGGCAACCGTGGTTGATCATGAGTCGGAGGAGTTTCAAGAACTGCTCGAGTTGTACGGCGAGTTGCAGCATAAGCTGGAAGATTCCGACGCGTTTCGCATGAAGTCCAAAATAGAAAAGGTTCTGCTCGGTCTCGGATTCTCTGTGTCCGATTTACAACGCGCAACCGACGAGTTCAGCGGCGGCTGGCAAATGCGTATTGCTCTTGCAAAGCTTCTGCTGTTACAACCCTCTCTCCTTCTTCTGGATGAACCGACGAATCATCTCGACCTCGATTCGTTGCAATGGCTGGAGGAGTATCTCCAGTCGTACGAAGGTGCCGTCATGCTTGTCTCGCACGACCGGCGGTTCCTCGACACCATGACCACGAAAACGTACGAACTGAGCATGGGCCATCTGACTGAATACCACGGGAACTACAGTTTCTTTGTGAAAGAAAAAGCAGCGCGCTCGGAACTCCAGCGTGCCGCATTCAAAAATCAGCAGGATAAAATCAAGCAGACTGAACAATTCATCGAGCGGTTCCGTTACAAAGCAACGAAGGCGCGGCAAGTGCAAAGTCGTATCAAGCAACTGGAAAAGCTTGATCTTGTCGAGATCGAGGATGAGGAGAACCAAATTCATTTTTCTTTTCCACCTGCCCCTTCAAGCGGAAGGGTCGTGATGGAGTTGCGACATCTTTCCAAGAGCTACGGAACGAATGAGATATTCCGCCGGATTGATTTCGATATTGATCGCGGAGACCGCATTGCTTTTGTGGGAGTTAATGGAGCCGGCAAGTCCACACTGTCGCGCATCATTGCCGGTGTTGAACCCTTTGATGCAGGTGAGCGCAAAGCGGGCCACAAGGTGGAGGTTTCTTACTTTGCGCAACACCAGGCCGACGAACTGAACCCCGACAATGAAGTGTTGCAAACTGTGGACGAGGTAGCCGCGGGTGAAATTCGCAAACGCCTTCGCACGCTTCTCGGATCGTTTCTCTTCAGCGGTGATGACGTATTCAAGAAGGTCAGAGTTCTTTCCGGCGGAGAAAAGAGCCGGCTTGCCCTTGCAAAAATGCTTCTTCAGCCGGCGAATTTGCTTGTGCTGGACGAGCCGACAAATCATCTCGATATGAAATCAAAGGCGGTGTTACAAAGAGCCCTCGCCGAGTTTGAAGGAAGCTATGTCATCGTCTCTCACGACCGCGATTTTCTGGACCCAATTGTGAACAAGGTTGTTGAGTTCACGCGCGGGCGGATCAAGATATATCCGGGCAATGTTAGCGAGTACATCGATACGAAGCAGCGTGAGCGCGGGAAGCAGGAAGCTCCACCCAAACTCGTGACCCGGCAGGATCAACGGTCGGACAAGGAGCGAAAGCGCGTTGAAGCAGAACAACGACAAAAGCGGCACCAGGCAACGAAGCAGCTTCATCAGAAAATTGCAGGTCTTGAGCGGCGCATTGCTGAGTTAGAGAAGAGGAAATCGTCAGCGGAAGAACTCATGGCCCAACCGGATTTTTACAAGGACGGAGAGCGCGTCAAAACGACGAATGGGGAGTATCGTTCGATGCAGGACGAACTCAACAACACATACTTTGCATGGGGTGAAGCAACGAAGGAGCTTGAGCGGGTGTTACGGGAGTTGGAGGGCAACGATGAGTGAAGTGCCGACAGCATCGGTACAGCGCGGAGACGAGCTCACCGTTCATCTGGAAGGTCTTGCTGTTGAAGGCCGGTCGATTGCGCGCGTCAATGGTCTTGTGATGTTTGTGCGCGGGGGCGTTCCCGGTGATGATGTGCGCGTGCGCGTTACCAAAACAAAAAAACAGTTCGTTGAGGCGGAAATCACCGGGATTGTTTCGCCCTCGCGCGTGCGGGTGCAACCGCGATGCAAGGTCTTTGGTACGTGCGGCGGTTGTACCTGGCAGGATCTTTCCTATGAAGCCCAACTCGAATTCAAACGCAGTAATGTGGTGGACGCGCTTGAACGCATCGGCAAGTTTTCATCGCCCGATGTCCGTCCGACGCTTGGAGCCGTCGAGAATTTCTATTATCGAAACAAGATGGAGTTTTCGTTCGGCGACCGCTGGCTGACAGAGGCCGAACTCTCGCGCCATGTTTCAGGCGAGGAGATCAACCGGTTTGCTCTGGGCCTTCATGTTCCACAGCGGTTTGATAGAATCGTAGATGTGGATGAATGCTGGTTGCAATCCGAAAAAAGCAACCGGATTGTCAACACCGTGCGGGATTTTTGTCTGAAGCGAAGTCTCGACATCTATTCCACAAAAACACACGCCGGTTATCTGAGAAATCTTGTCATCAAAGAAAGCAAAAAGCGAAACGAATTGATGGTGAATCTGGTAACGCGGGATGACAACCCCGCGATCATGGAGGAATTGACAAGGGTTCTACTGTCGGTTATTCCTGAAATAACCACCGTGGTGAATAACATCACTGATCGAAAATCACAGGTTGCGATCGGGGAGAGTGAAAAAGTGTATCATGGTTCCGGCTATATTACCGAACGGATAGGGAAGAGGTCGTATCGGATTTCAGCAAACTCTTTTTTCCAAACCAACACCCTCCAAGCTGAACAGCTTTATGGTTTGGTATCACGGTTCGCGGCGCTCCGCAGAGATGACGTTGTATTTGATTTGTACTCGGGGACGGGAACGATTGCATTACACATTGCCGATGAGGCCGCAAAAGTATTGGGTATTGAAGCGGTGGCTGTTGCTGTCGAAGACGCGAAGAAGAATGCCGGGGATAATGGCGTTACAAACTGCACGTTCCTGCTTGGCGATTTGAAAGACCGGTTGACGAAGGAAACCTCATGGCTTGAGGAGTTCGGCCGCCCCTCCGTTATTATTGTTGATCCGCCCCGCAGCGGCATGCACGAAAAGGTGGTGCGGGAGGTGGAAGGATTGCGTCCCCACAGGATTGTTTACGTAAGCTGTAACCCGGCAACGCAGGCCAGAGATCTTCACATATTGTGTTCTGCCGGACGGTACCGCATTACGGACATTCAACCCGTCGATATGTTTCCCCACACGTACCACATCGAGAATGTCGTGGCCCTGGAAGCGATCGCCTGATCTCAGGTTTCGCCCAGAGCTTTGTCAAAGAACGTAATCACCCTGATGTACTCTTCGCCCCCGACATCCATCATGTCGCTGTGACGCGCGCCGGGAATCAACCAGAGTTCTTTTGGTTCATTCGCGTTCCTGAACACCTGCTCCGAGTATTTGTAGTTGATGAGGTTATCCGCCGTGCCGTGCATCATCAGCAGGGGCACGTGGATGGTTTTCACCGCATCGAGCGGGGAAACATCGTTGGCCCGGAAGTGGGCAAGATGTTCGGAGCGCTTGATAATCATGTTGCGCAGATAATGCCAGGGTAGTTTGATCATCCTGCGCTGGTAGTCATCAAAAATCGTGCGGAGAGTTGCAAACCCGCTTTCAGCAACAACGGCGGCGACACGTTGATCATGCGCTGCAACCTGGAGGGCGACGGCCGCGCCCATGGATGCTCCAAACAACCCGATCTTCCCGGCCTGAAAATCGTCACGCCCCAGCAAGTAATTGATAACAGTCGTTGTGTCATGTTTCTCATAGAATCCGTAAGTGCAGTACTCACCTCCGCTGTCACCGTGCCGGCGGGAATCATACAGAAACACATGGTACCCGTGCTGATGAAGCATGCGCGCCATCGGCAACCCGGCAATTTTGCATTCACTGACGCCGTGAAGATAAATGATGGTTCCCCGCGCAGGGACAGCTGATGTGATAAGCCAGCAGGAAATGGGAATCCCCTCGGCACTTTTGAGGAAAAATTCCTCACAAGGCATTCCCGCGTCCGACGGATGCAGAAGTGTTGTGTATTTCTTGTAGTACTCGACTGTCCTGCGCTGGGGCTGGAGGAGAAGGATCGGCCCGATCAACAGCAACACAAGCGAGACGAACACAAAAAAGAACAGCGAGCACAAAACAACAAGCAGAAGCGTGCTCATGCCGCGCCGGTATTCATGGGGTGACGATTCATGGTTGGGCAATATAACCACGCCTTCAGCCGGATGCAAACAGATTGCGTCTGCGCGATGTTCTTAATACATTGACGGTATGTGGAGACCGCAACGCGTTGCCATCGTTCATGAGTGGTTCACCTCCATGCGCGGCGGCGAGAAATGCGTTGAGGCGTTGTGCGAGATCTTTCCAGACGCGACTCTCTTTGTCCTGCTGCACAACAAGGGCTCCGTTTCGCCGACTATCGAGCGAATGCCAATTCAGACGTCGTGGATACAACATCTTCCCTTTGCGGCCAAACACTACCGGTACTATCTTCCGCTATTCCCCCTTGCCGCGTCCCAATTTGACCTCAGGGGGTTCGACCTTGTTGTCAGCTCGCATCATTGCGTCGCGAAAGGTGTGCACACTGATCCTGAAGCGCTTCATCTCTGCTATTGCCATACGCCGATGCGCTACATCTGGGATCATTTTGACGAGTACTTCGGTCCGGGCCGCGCCGGCTTTCTCACGCGCATGGCAATGAATCTCGCCGTGCCGTTCTTAAGGAGATGGGATATCAAGACCGCAAAAAATCCGCGGGCGATGATTGCAAACTCGGAGAATGTCCGTAGAAGAATTCAGAACATCTATCGCCGCGATGCTGCGGTTATTTACCCTCCCGTGGATACAACACGGAATGTCTCGAGTGAGAAAGCCGAAGATTTTTTTCTCGTCGTCAGCGCTCTCGTCCCGTACAAGCGCGTTGATCTTGCTATCGAAGCATGTAATCAAATGTCAGAGCGTCTTGTTATTGTCGGGGATGGTCCGGAAGCCAAGCGACTTCACACGCTCGCGGGATCGAGGACGGAATTTCACGGATGGGTTTCGGAGGAAGATCTCACGGATTTTTATTCCCGGTGCAAAGCCGTGATTTTTCCCGGCGAAGAAGACTTCGGGATTGTACCGGTTGAAGCCATGGCGGCGGGAAAACCCGTGATTGCTTTTGGCAAAGGCGGCGCCCTTGAAACGGTTCTTGATGCTCCGGGGCATCAAACGGGCATCCTTTTCAGCGAACAAACCGTCGATGCGCTTATCCGCGCCATCAAACAATTTTCAACCATGCATTTTGATCCCGTGGTTCTCCGTTCCAGTGCAATGAAGTTTGAGAAGTCGGTTTTCAAGAAAAGGATGTCCGAGTTCATCGAAACGCAATGGATTGCCATGAAAGCCAAATCACCACAACCGTAAGTCAGAGAATACGTTATCAGCGTTTTTCGTTGACATTACAAGCGGTTTTCCCTATATTAACCACCGAAATTTTTACCGAGAAAAATGCCCCCCGAGTCCCCTCGCCGAAAAAAGCAGGCACGACGGTTTACGATCATGGTTGTCCCAAGCGGGGAAGGGGGCAAAACGCGAAACTACGCAACAACAAAGCCGAGGATCTGGCTGTTGTGCGTTTTTTTGTTCTTTGGAATTGTCATTGGAACCATCCTGGCTGTGCTGTATACGCCGCTCGGATACTATCTGCCTATCAGAAATAGTCAGATCGAACAGCGCTATGGAAAGGAAATACTTGAAACCAAGGAGCGGGTGAACGGCCTGGCCCGTGAACTCCTCTCGCTGAAGGATTACAATAGCCAGCTGAAGAAAGCGCTCGGCGATCGCGGTGACAGCATCGCAATGCACGAACCTTCGCCTTCGGTAATGTTGTCCGAGGATGCGGTTGATACCGGAGAGGTTGTGACCGCGGCAGGTTTAGAGGTGAATGGAAGCGAGCCACAGGCCGACGGAGATCTTACCATCGCTCCTGATTCATACTACAATGCGGTGGTAACTAACGGTGAAGGTTTTCGCGCATCGTTTCCGCTGATTGCGCCGGCAGACGGAATTCAAACCCAGGA
>CAZJYO010000088.1:327-9834 GCA_964550275.1 uncultured Chitinophagales bacterium | reverse complement strand
TACCATCGCCGTGGATGCGTTGAATCAAAAATGGGTGGGCACCACTGAGGGGGTTATTCTTCTTTCACAAGATGGAACGCAACAGCTCGCGTCCTATACTGTGGAAAGTACGGGGGGACACCTGATGGAAAATGATATTAAGAGCATTGCTATTGACTCCCAGCAGGGCTTAGTGTATTTTGGAACATCAAGTGGACTTGCCAGCCTCACCACTGCCGGCGCCGCTCCGCGAGAGGCGTTCGACGAGTTGCATGTGTTTCCAAACCCGTTCATTATCCCCAATGCAACGTCCTTAACCATCGACGGGCTCATCGCGAATTCCACATTGAAGATTCTTTCGGTTGACGGCAGATTGATCAGAACCCTTTCAACACCCGGCGGTCGCATCGGCTTCTGGGATGGAAAAGATACCAATGGCCATGACGCGGCAAGTGGAGTGTATATTGTCGTTGCTTTTTCGGAAGACGGCAGTGCCGTGGCAACGGGAAAAGTCGCCGTGGTGAGGAGATAGCTACGATGGGATGATCGCAAGTGTGATTTCGTCATGCGTGCAGGCAAACCCTGCCGTTTCCGGGAGCCGGGCTCTCAACAGTTAATTCTATCACAAGATTTTGTCGGAGGAGGATGCAACCTTGGAGAATAATGGTTACAAAGATGAGATTTACACGAAGCGTGTGAGGGCTGGAAAACGGACGTATTTTTTTGACGTGAAATCAACGAAATCCGAGAAGGATTTTTACGTCACCATTACCGAAAGCAAGAGAGTCGGTGATGATGAATATGAAAAGCACAAGATATTTCTCTATAAAGAGGACTTCGAGAAGTTTCGTGAAGCACTGGCGGAAACAGTGTCGTATGTCCAGAGTGAACTCCTCGAACCTGCTTCTGCCGAAAAACAGAATTCCTGATTTTCATACCTCTTCATCCAGTTTTTCTGCCTGACGTGAGAGTCTGGGGAGCCCCACCTTGACTCTCTTGGGTTTTTTGGCTACATTTTTAGCGATTTTCTTCACTTTCAGCTCGTCAAAGAGTTTATCGTTAGGGCTTCAGAAAGCGGGGATACAAGAGCCGCATGAAAATCCAGCTGGGTGGGCTTTCTGAAACTACCCATCGTTTTGAATTCCATGTTGAAGCGTCGGATTTGGGACTCGGCGAGAACTTCGCCGGGCCGGTCGCGGTGTCTGCCGATGTGGAACGCAATAGAAACCAGTTCCGACTCACGGCAAACGTGACCATCCTTGGCACGTTTGATTGCGACAGGTGCCTTGTGCGGTTCGAGCGAGATCTCACGCCATCCTACAGGATGCACTATATCACCGATGAGGCAGAAGCCGCGGCGTTTGATCCGGCAGAAGTGCAGATTCTTTCACCGGGCTTTCAGGTGATTGATCTTACCGAGGACGTTCGACAGATTATCGAACTCTCGGTTCCGTTAAAATTGCTTTGCAAAAACAATTGTGCCGGGTTGTGTCCGCACTGCGCCCGGAATTTGAATGAAGAAGAGTGCGATTGCAGAGATCTTTCCCCTGACTCACGGTGGGAAGACCTGCGCAAGTTGTTGAACAATTGAATCTGCAGTAAAAGAGGAGTTGAGGAACCATGCCAAATCCAAAACGTCGACATTCAAAAACGCGGGGCCGCAAGAGAAGAACCCATTACAAAGCGACCGCTCCCGCTTCTGCAAAGTGCCCAAACTGTCACATGGTGAAACTTCCCCATCGTGCGTGCCCCAACTGCGGATACTACAACGGGCGCGTTATCCGGGTTCCAAAGACTTCATAATCCATCCGGCCATCTCCCCCATTTCCGCACGGTAAGCGCGGAAGACTCGTTTGGTTTCCAGCCACGACATACGCATTGTTGTTGACGCGATGGGCGGCGACTACGCCCCCCGGAATGTGGTGCGCGGGGCGCTTGAAGCTCTTCACGAACGCCGTGGAAGATTCACCGTTATTCTTGTAGGGCCGGAAGATAAGATCCGTTCGGAACTCTCCGGTGAATCGCAAGCCCGGGAGTTTCTTCAATCCGGTGTGTGTCAACTTGTGAACGCCACGGAAGTGATTGATATGCACGATTCCCCCAATGCCGCCCTCAAAACCAAACGCGACTCCTCCATTACTGTCGGCTTGACGTTGCACCGGGATCAGAAAGCAGATGCATTCGTCAGTGCCGGAAATACGGGCGCGGTTCTTTCCGCTTCCACTCTTCTTCTCGGCCGGATCGACGGCGTTGGACGACCGACCATTGGAACGCTTCTGCCAACCGCTACAACGCCCAGCCTTCTTCTTGATGCAGGAACAAATGTTGATTGCCGGCCGCGGCACCTTTTTGAATTTGCGGTCATGGGCTGCACATACGTCGGGGCAATGTTGAATAAACCGAATCCGAGCGTTGCCCTGTTGAGCATCGGTGAAGAGGACATCAAGGGAAACGAAGTAAGTCTGGAGGCGTTTGCTCTCCTGAAGAAAAGCGGCCTCAATTTTCTCGGCAATATCGAAGGCCGCGACATCCTTGCCGGCAAAGCGGATGTTGTGGTATGTGACGGCTTCGTCGGAAACATCCTCCTGAAGTTTGGAGAAAGTGTTCCCGCGTTCTTCAAGGAGAAATTCAAGAACTTTGCCGCTGCAAGTTTGCTGAACAAGCTTACTGTCCTGGTCGCCCGGCGCGGGATGCGCGCGATCTTCAAAGAACTTGATTACCAGGAACACGGCGGCGTTCCCTTGCTCGGAGTCAAGGGCGTGTCCATCATCGGACATGGCGGCTCCACGCCGAAAGCCATCAAGAACATGATTTATCGCGCTGAAGAAATGGTGAAACAGAATATTCAAAGCAGGATCCAACAAGCGATGGTCGCCCATGCCTGATCAGATCGCCGTAAAAAGACGCGCCACCATCACCGCGGTCGGTCATTATCTGCCCGAGAAGATCGTCACCAACCGCGACATGGAAAAGATTGTCAACACCACGGACGAGTGGATTCGCACAAGGACTGGAATCGAAGAGCGGCGCTTTTTGGAAAACGGCGCCACATCAGACCTGGCGGCACGTGCCATCGAAGACCTTCTCCGCAAACGCAACATCAGCGCGGAAGAACTGGACGTGATTATCGTTGCGACCATCTCGCCCGATATGTTCTTTCCTTCAACAGCATGTCTCGTCCAGCAAAAGATCGGTGCAAAGAAGGCATGGGGATTTGATCTTTCCGCAGCGTGTTCCGGATTTTTGTTTGCGCTTGTCACCGGCGCTCAATTTGTTGAAAGCGGCGCGCACAACAAAGTTCTTGTTGTCGGCGCCGACAAAATGACCTCCATAACCGATTTCACTGATCGCAATACTTGCGTTCTCTTCGGCGATGCCGGCGCGGCCGTGCTGATAGAACCGGCGGAGAAGCCGGGGGACGGAATCCTTGATTTCCGCCTCTACTGCGACGGATCCGGCAAAGATCATCTGCACATGAAAGCCGGCGGGAGTCTGCATCCCGCCACTGAGGAAACAGTTGCAAAACGCATGCACTATCTCTACCAGGATGGGAAGGCGGTGTTCAAGGTTGCCGTGATGGGTATGGCGGATGTTTCTGCCGAGATCCTTGAGCGCAATCATCTTACCGGTGCGGATATTGACTGGCTCGTTCCGCATCAGGCCAACCTGCGCATTATTGATGCCTGTGCCGAGCGGATGGGCCTCGATCGTTCCAAGGTCATGGTCAACATCAACAAGCTCGGGAACACCACCGCCGCAACAATTCCACTGTGCCTCTCCGAATGGTGGGCAAACGGGCGGTTGCGCAAAGGTCAAACAATTGTGCTTTCAAGTTTCGGCGCCGGCTACACCTGGGGCGCTGTGCTACTTCGCTGGAGCGCGCAAGACATTGTAACCCCATGAGCAAGACGGCGTTCATATTCCCCGGACAAGGATCGCAGTATGTCGGCATGGCCGCTGACTTGTATGCATCCGACCCGTCATCGCGGGCGCTCATGCAACGTGCCGACGAAATCCTCGGCTTGCCTCTCACAAAACTGTGTTTCGAGGGACCTGAAGAAGAACTCCGCCAGACGCGTAATACTCAACCTGCGATTTTTCTTCACAGCATTGTTGTCGCACGGAAATTGCAGGGCATCCATTGTGATATGGTCGCCGGACATTCCCTCGGAGAATATTCTGCCCTGGTCTATGCAGGCGCGTTATCCTTTGAGGACGGCTTGCGGCTCGTTCGACTGCGCGGCGACCTGATGCAAAGGGCGGGTGAACACCAACGCGGCACGATGGCCGCCATTGTCGGGTTGGATCCTTCTGTTGTAGAAGATATCTGTACGCGCGCAAGCACGGCAGGAGTTGTTCAGCCGGCAAACTACAACTCGCCCGGACAGCTCGTCATCTCCGGTTCCGTTGAAGGCGTGCAGAAAGCAATGGAGCTCGCCAAACAACAAGGCGCAAAAATCGCAAAGCAGCTTGCCGTCAGCGGGGCGTTTCACTCCCCTCTCATGGCCTCCGCCGGAGAAGGGCTCCGCAAGCAACTTGACGCTGTCACTATTCACGATGCAGCGAAACCGGTATACGCCAATGTTACCGCAGAGCCGGTCACAAAGGCCTCCGAAATTCGCAACCTGTTGTATCAACAACTTACCAGTCCTGTGCGGTGGGAAGAAACCATTAACCACATGGTGCGGGATGGCGCAACAGTTTTTTATGAAGCAGGTCCGGGAAAGGTATTGCAAGGACTGGTAAAACGTATCGCGGGCAATGCCGCTGTCTCCGGGTTTGACAAGATTGGTGACTTCTCACCAGAAAGGGCCGCGCAGTGACAGTCAATCAGGAGCCGGTCAAGATCAACGGACTGACAATCTCGAACGACCTTTTCACCAAGGGATACCCGGCCGGAAAAAGCCCGTGCACCTGCACTTCGACATGTTGTGCAGGAGGGGTCTATGCAGACATCCGCGAGCGTGATGTTATTCTTCAGCACAAGGAGTTAATCAAGAAGTACCTTGATGAAACGCAACCTGCCGATGAGCACGAGTGGTTTGAAAGTAACGAGTTCGATGATGCTGATTTCGCGTCAGGCCGTTGCGTGGGAACGCGGGAACACAACGATAAATGCGTTTTCCTCGATAAAGTCGGGCGATGTTCCCTGCAAGTCATGGCAACACAGGAAGGAATGCATAAGTGGGCAATCAAACCGCTGTTCTGTATTCTGTTTCCGATTGAGGTAACCGATCGCGTTGTGGGCTTCGACGATATGCTTCAGGATGAGCAACTATGCTGTACCGTGAGTTCCTCGTATGAAGTTCCTGTCTTTGAAGCATGCAAGGATGAACTCATTCACCTTCTGGGCAAGGAGGCGTTTGACCAGATACAACAGCATTACACACGCATGCGGGCCACAACTCGTCCTGTGTCTGCGGAGGCACGATGAGTGACCTCAAGGGCAAAACAGCATTGGTAACCGGTGGCGGCCGCGGCATCGGCAGAGCCATCGTGGAATGCCTCGCGGAGGCAAACATACGCGTCGCTTTTACCTACAAGTCATCAGCGGATGCCTCCATTGCACTCGCAAAAGATCTGACTTCCAAAGGATACACCGTCACTGCCCATCAATCAGACGCCACTTCTCAAACGGAGTCCGTCAAGCTTGTCGAGCATATTGTACAAGAATGGGGCCGCCTTGATATTCTTGTGAACAACGCCGGCATTACCCGCGACGGGTTGTTGATGCGCATGAGCGAGGACGATTGGGATGCTGTTATCGATAATAACTTGAAGAGCGTGTACAATTTCACGAAGGCGGCGTGTCGTCCCATGATGGGCCAGCGGTCTGGAAAGATCATCAATATTACTTCCGTTGTTGGCGTGACAGGCAATGCGGGGCAGGCAAATTATTCCGCATCCAAAGCCGGAATCATCGGATTTACCAAATCGGTTGCAAAAGAGCTCGGTTCTCGCAATATTCAAGTCAACGCGGTTGCTCCGGGATACGTTGAAACAGACATGACCTCGAAACTGAATGAGGACCAACGGAAAACCCTGACGGAACGCATCCCGCTCAAGCGCACCGCCAATGCACACGAAATTGCCCGCGTCGTACGGTTCCTGGCTTCCCCGGATTCAGACTATATTACGGGACAGGTACTCTGCGTTGACGGCGGAATGACCATGTAATTTTCCCAAAACCAATCGCCAACCCCCACAATCACAGGAGATGAGACTCATGGATGTCCAGGCAAAAGTAAAGGAGATTATCATCAACAAGCTCGGTGTTGATGACGGCCAGATTACGCCGGAGGCGTCGTTCACAAACGATTTGGGCGCCGACTCCCTTGATACCGTCGAACTCGTCATGGAGTTTGAGAAGGCGTTCAATCTGACCATCCCCGACGAGGATGCAGAGAAAATCACGACCGTCGGAGACGCAATCAAGTATATTACCTCAAAACAAAGCTGATTTTTGCCGTGAAGAGAGCGGCGGGCGCACGATGAACCAAAAACGCAGAGTTGTTGTCACGGGAATGGGCGCGGTCACTCCGTTGGGGTTGACCGTTGCCGAATACTGGAAGAACCTTCTTGCCGGAAAAAGCGGCGCGGCACCAATTACCTACTTTGATACATCTGCGTTCGGAACACGCTTCGCTTGCGAAGTAAAGGGATTCAAAGCGACCGACTACATCGATCGCAAGGCGGCGCAACGTATGGATCCGTTTGCCCAGTTCGCGGTTGTTTCCTCCGACGAAGCAATCAAAGACTCCGGTCTTCCCATCAAGGATTTGGATCCTGATCGCCTCGGTTGTGTCTACGGATCGGGTATCGGAGGAATGGCCGCCTACGATACGCAGTTCACGAACCTCAAAGAGGGCGGCCCCCGTCGCATAAGCCCGTTCTTTATTCCGATGATGATACCTGATATTGCGGCAAGTCAGATTTCCATGCGACACGGATTGAAGGGGCCTATCTTTGCAACCGTCTCCGCCTGCGCAACAGCCAATCATGCCATCGGTGATTCCTACAGAATCATTCAGTATGGCGACGCAGACATTATGGTGTGCGGCGGCTCCGAAGCACCGATTACGCCCATGGGACTAGGCGGGTTTGATTCCATGAAGGCGCTTTCCACGCGGAATGACGACCCGGAAAAAGCGAGCAGACCCTTTGATGCCGAGCGTGACGGATTTGTGATGGGTGAGGGTGGTGCAACGCTGGTGCTGGAGGAATTGGAGTACGCAAAGAGCCGCGGGGCAAGAATATACGCGGAAATTGTCGGCATTGGTTACACTGCGGACGCCTTCCATTTGACTGCTCCTGCTGAAGGCGGTGAAGGTGCTGTGCGCGCCATGAGGCGCGCGCTTCACGACGCCGGCATTCAACCCGATGTTGTTGATTATATCAACGTCCACGGCACATCGACGCCGCTTGGTGATATCGCAGAAAACACAGCGATTAAAACCACATTCGGGGACCATGCGAGGAAACTGCACATCAGTTCTACAAAATCGATGACGGGTCACCTTCTCGGCGCCGCCGGCGCCATCGAGGCCATTGCTTCAATCATGGCGTGCATGACGGATACCATTCCCCCCACCATCAATCAGGAGTTCCCCGATCCTGCTTGCGATCTGGATTACACGCCAAACAAGGCGAAACACACCACCGTCAGGTATGCCTTGAGCAATACCTTCGGGTTCGGCGGAAAAAACGCAACAATTCTGGTGAAGAAATACACTGCATGAGCGGCACATGGGTTGGGTGAAGGACCTGCTGTGGAAGCTCAAGGGTCCGGCGGAGCTTCAAACAGAAGATCAAGAAGCGGCACAGAAGAATCTTCTCAGAAATAACATCAAGAAATTCCAACGCAGTATTGGATACTCCGTCCGCAACCAGGATATTTTTGTCCAGGCACTTCTTCACCGCTCCTTTCTGACGCGTGTCTCTCACCCGGTTCGATCCAATGAACGGCTGGAATTCCTCGGCGATTCCATTCTTAATCTCATTGTGGCTGAGTACTTGTACCATTACTATCCCGATGCACAGGAAGGGGAGCTGACCAAGGTCCGTTCACGTCTGGTCAACCGGAAAGCCCTCGCGGCATACGCGAAGGATATCCGCCTTTCTGATTTTATTCTCATGAGTTCCAGCGCGGCACAAGCAATCGGGAAGGGCTGTGATACCATTATCGCTGATACGTACGAAGCAGTTATTGCGGCAATCTACCTCGACGGCGGTTATGACGCCACACGGCGATTTGTTGAACGGCAGGTTCTTGCCGCTCTCAAGAACGGTTCGGTGATCACCGAAGATCAGAATTACAAGAGTATGTTGCTGGAATACGCGCAGGCAAACGGACTCGGCGTTCCGCGCTACACGATTATCCACGAAGACGGCCCTGACCATGACCGGACGTTCACCGTTGAGGTATTGTTGAACAATGAACGGCACGGTTCAGGAACCGGCAAGAACAAGAAGGAAGCAGAACAGGTTGCCGCCAGCAAGACGCTTCAGCAACTTGAACAACAACACCCCCGTTAGATTCATCACCAGCATAATGATCGAACAAACCATGACTGAAGACTTATTCCAATCACGACATATCGGTCCGGATCAGAACGAACAGCAGGAAATGCTTCGCAGCATCGGCGTGTCTTCTTTAGCCGACCTGATCACACAAACCGTTCCGCAATCCATCAGGATGTCCACTCCTCCGCGTCTCGGGGAACCGATGAGCGAATACGCGTTCCTTGAGTCTTTGCGCAATATTGCCTCCAGGAATATCGTTTGCCATTCCCATATCGGACTCGGATACTATGATTGCATTGTTCCGCCCGTCATTCAGCGAAACATTCTTGAGAATCCGGGTTGGTACACACAATACACACCGTACCAGGCGGAAATTGCGCAGGGCCGGCTCGAAGCACTTCTCAATTTCCAGACGATGGTGTGCGACCTCACGGGTATGGATATCGCCAACGCGTCTCTTCTTGACGAAGGAACAGCGGCAGCTGAAGCGATGGTCATGGCGCATGCTATTGTTGCAAAACGCGAAGGAAAATCTTCTTCCAATCTGTTCTTCGTTTCCGATCAATGCAGTCCTCAAACCATTGATGTGCTGTACACCCGCGCCCGTCCGCTGGGGATCGAAATCATCGTCGGGAGTCATCACACCGTCACGCTGGATGATCGGTACTTTGGCGCGTTACTTCAGTACCCGGGTTGTTACGGTGCCGTACTTGATTACAGATCATTCGTGGAATCAATCCATGCAAAGGGTTGTCTCGCTGTCGTTGCAACAGATTTACTGAGTCTCGCCTTACTTACTCCACCGGGCGAATTCCATGCCGATGTCGTCGTCGGTTCCTCCCAGCGATTCGGCGTTCCCATGGGCTACGGCGGACCGCATGCAGCATTTTTCGCGACTCGAAACGACTTTATCCGCTCCATGCCGGGGAGGATTATCGGAGTTTCGGTGGATGCGCAAGGAAATCCTGCCTACAGAATGACGCTGCAAACACGTGAGCAACATAT
>CAZJYO010000088.1:0-317 GCA_964550275.1 uncultured Chitinophagales bacterium | reverse complement strand
TCCGGCGCGAAAAAGCAACATCCAACATATGCACTGCACAGGCTCTGCTGGCCATCATGGCGGGAATGTATGCGGTATACCACGGACCGGATGGCATCCGGCGAATCGCAACCCGCGTTCAAGCAATGGCTCAGTCACTGAATCACCAACTCAACGCGCTCGGGTATAAACAGAAAAATGCTGTGTACTTTGACACGCTGGATGTTGATGCAGGCAGCCATGTCGGGCGTATTCGAGAAGTTGCGGAACGGGCCAGGAGGAATTTCTTATATCGTGGAGACAATAGCGTCGTCATTGCATTGGACGAAACGACTTCG
>CAZJYO010000087.1:0-9858 GCA_964550275.1 uncultured Chitinophagales bacterium | reverse complement strand
CCCGCGGGCACGTCCGTATTCGGTCCGATATGCCTGAACAATTCGGTCATAAAGCTCTGGCAAAAGGCCATCACTTCATTGTCTGTCTTGCTCTTCGGGTCGAAGTCCGATCCGCCCTTGCCGCCGCCGAGCGGCAAAGAGGTGAGGCTGTTCTTGAAAACCTGTTCGAACGCGAGAAACTTCAGGATGCCAAGGTTCACCGACCGGTGAAAACGCAACCCGCCTTTGTACGGACCAATCGCACTGTTCATTTCGATTCTAAACCCGCGGGTCACCTGAACAATCCCCTGCTCGTTCATCCAAGGCACGCGAAACATGATCACGCGTTCAGGTTCGACCAATCGTTCAAGAATTTTCTTGTGCAGATAGTGTGGATATCGATCCAGCACAAGAGCAAGGGACTCAATAACCTCTTGTATCGCCTGATGAAACTCAGGTTCGGCGGGGTTCTTTGCCTTTACCTCGCCAATGAGGTTGGAAACGTAGCCGTGCATGCGCATGGGTTGTTTTCCCTTGTGGTGGTCGATTGGAGGGCCCGGGCAGGTTAGGGGAAGATGCCCAGTTCTGCGTAGGAGGTTGCTATCTTTTGAATGGAGCTGATGAATGCCGACGTTCGGAGGTCGAGCCCGCCTTTTTGCATTGAGATGTTACGAATCTCATGATAGGCGTTGATCATCGTGTCTTCGAGTCCGGAATTCACAATATCCACCTCATCGGGGCCGTGTGACAGCATACGCTTCTCGGCTTCGGTCAGCGATTTTCCGCTTGTCCGCTCAATCACTCCCACAAGTTCCGACGTTGAGGTTTCCATGAAACGTTTGCTCATGCGTCCCATGCGCACGTGCTGGAGATTCTTGAGCCATTCAAAATAGGAAACGGTCACCCCGCCGGCGTTGAGATACATATCCGGCAGAACGATAGCCCCTTTTTTCAGAAGGATTTCTTCGGCTTCGGGCGTTGTCGGGCCGTTTGCTCCTTCTGAAATAATCTTTGCCTTGATACGCGGAGCGTTCTCGGCGGTAATCTGTTTTTCCAATGCAGCAGGAACAAGGATGTCGCAATCCATTTCAAGAACATCCCGTGACTTGGTGACGTTCTGGGCCCCGGGGAAGCCAAGGATCGAGCGCGTTTCCTTGCGGTGCTTGAATACGGCTTCGACATCCAGTCCTTTTGGATTGTACACAGCGCCTTCATATTCGCCGATGCCGACGATGACCGCACCGCCTTCCTGCAAAAACTTCGCGGCATAGAATCCTACGTTCCCCAGACCCTGAACAATGACGCGCTTTCCACTGAGCCCGGAGGTAAGTCCGAGCTTCTTCATGTCTTCGGCGGAACTGCATGCCTCACGCGTTCCGAAAAATACGCCTCGTCCGGTTGCTTCTGTTCTTCCGCGGATTCCCCCCTGGCTGATCGGTTTTCCGGTTACGCAGGCGAGTCCGTCAATTGAACCCGGGTTCATCGCCATATACGTATCCGCGATCCAGGCCATTTCGCGTGACCCTGTTCCGTAGTCCGGCGCCGGGACGTCAATGCCGGGCCCGATGAAATTCTTTTTCACGAGCTCAGCCGTGTAACGGCGCGTAATGCGTTGGAGTTCGTCTTGAGCGTATTTCTTCGGGTCAATGGCAATACCACCTTTTGCTCCGCCGAAGGGGACATCCACAACCGCACATTTGTACGTCATGAGAGCCGCCAGAGCCATTACTTCATCCTCATTCACATCTTCGCTGTACCGGATTCCGCCTTTTGTCGGGAGTTTGTGCTGGCTGTGTTCAACACGCCACGCGGAAATGACCTCGTATCCGTTCTGCGTCTGCACCGGAAACTTGAAATGATATACGCTGTTGCAGGCCTTGATTTGTTCAAGCAGACCCTTCGGGTGATTGAGATAAGAGGCCGCTTTGTCAAAATTACGACTTACATCCCCGAAGAATGAAGTTTCTGCCGATGATAATTGCTGGTGCATGCAGAATTTCCTTTTGGCTTTCTGTGTTGGATGAGATCAAGAGGAAGAGCGGGAAGCATGGAAGACATGCTGGAAGCATTGTATGAAGTTCCATGAGAAGAATCAAGGCGGATGCGAGCTTGCTTTTCACATACAGGGGAAGTATTTTCCGTCAGCGGCGTGTTACATTCAGTCCTCATCCCCGCCTGCCATTACCGATATGCGATGTGGGAGTTCACAAGTTTTTCTCTCTGAAAGGTCCCTGGGCATTTGACCGCGGAAGAGTACCGGGAAGAATATGCACAAATGGGGGATATTACAGTCAGGATCATAACCTACAGGCTTGGTCCGCGCTACCATTGTCACGTTGAGAACCTGGATCCGCGCGTCCCGCTCGCACGATCAGAGGGCTCCTCCCGGGACGAGGCACTGCGTGCGGCAACATCCAAGGCGTTGGATCGCAAGGCGGTGAATTTGCGCGACGCTGTTTCGATCGGGAACGAGGGAAAGAGAGCCTCGGAGTGAACTCTGCGTAGCCTGAAATCCAATGACGAGTTTTGACCGCGCATTACGCACCGTCCTTCGCAATATCCCGAAACTCCGGGATGAGAAAGTACCCATCCGCGCATCACGCACGCGTGTACTCTCTGAAGACATCATTGCTCCCGCTTGTCTCCCTGCTTGGGATAACAGCGCAATGGATGGATTTGCTGTGAACGCAGCTGATCTTGCCGGCGCAACCCGAACACAACCTGTGGAGCTTAGGGTGAGAGGAGAGTCCAGTGCCGGAGGCCCATTTAAGAAGAGACTCAAAGCAGGGGAAACGGTACGGGTGATGACCGGCGGAATTATTCCCGATGGCGCGGATGCAGTTGTTCCAATTGAGGAAGTTGGAAACTCGGAGTTGAAGAGAGTCTTGTTTGGCGCGCATGTTGTTCGGGGTGCATGCATCAGGAAAGCGGGGGAGGATGTCCGCAGGGGAGAAAAGGTGATTGCGTCCGGCGCGGTTCTCCGAGCACCGCATATCGGTTTGCTCACTGCGCTCGGATACAGAAACGTCCGGGTTCATCGAAGACCGGTTATCAATATCCTCTCAACTGGCGACGAGTTAGTTGAATCAGGCAAACGACTGAAACACGGGATGATTTATAACAGTACCTCGCATGCATTGGTCGCATACGTTGAAGCACTTGGCGGGATTGTTCAAATGCAGAGAATTGTTGCCGACCGAAGGAAGTTATTGATGAAGTCGATTGCCAAAGGGCTTGACTGCGACATCCTTCTTCTGACAGGCGGGGTCTCGAAGGGTTCATACGATTTTGTGGCCGGAGTGCTTGAATCGTGCGGCGTGGAGACCTTGTTTCACGGTGTCGACATTAAACCCGGGAAACCGCTGTTGTTTGGGCGGCACGGGAAGACACTTGTGTTCGGGTTGCCAGGGAATCCGGTTTCGACATGCGTTACATTTCTCCAGTTTGTAAAACCGGCCATCATGAAAATGTACGACTCATCGCTCGCGTTCCCGCATAGACTTCAAGCAACGTTGCATGGGCATTACCACAAGCGAGACTCCAAACGTCACTTTCTCCGCGGAACATTTCAATCTTCAAAGGATGGACTGTCGGTTGGTATTGCCGCCAATCAGAGTTCGGGGGCGCTCAGCTCGCTTGTGAAAGCAAATTGCCTGATTGTCATTCCCGAAAAAACCCGACACATACGCGCCGGCGAGCTTGTTGAAATAGAATTATTGGATACACATGGACTCCATTGAATCACACATGCGGGATGTGTCCCGCAAGAACTCATCGGTTCGCACAGCAAGAGCGTCAGCTGTTCTTTCTTGCCTGCCATCTACAATTGCGATGATAGAGGGGGGAATGTCACCGAAAGCGGAACCCCTCGCTGTGGCTCGCATTGCAGGTATTCAGGCGGCCAAGAACACATCGGCACTTATTCCTTACTGTCACCAGGTTCCGCTGGATTATGTAGAAGTCTCCTTTGTTCTCAAAGTGCATTCCATTGAAATCACGGCGGAGGTTCATGCTGTATGGAAAACGGGCGTTGAGATGGAAGCACTTACAGCGGTGTCTGTTGCAGCGCTTTCGCTGTACGACATGCTCAAGCCCGTCGACAAGACCATGAGTGTGAACGGGATAACGCTTCTGGAGAAAACGGGTGGCAAGTCAGACACGCGTACTCTTCCCGCACAACCGGTTCGCGCAGGTATCATTGTGATGTCTGACCGCGTCTCGCAGGGTGTGAGCGACGATCAATCCGGAAAGCTCATCAAAGAACGGCTTGAACAAATGGGCGTCTTGGTGGCGTCATTGTCCGTTGTGCCTGATGATGCGCCAGCCATTGAGAATGAGCTCAAACGCCTTTGTGATGGATTGAAGCTTGATTTTGTTCTGACGACCGGCGGAACGGGAGTCGGTCCCAGGGATATTACTCCGGAGGTTACCTCAAGGCTGCTGTCCCGGAATTTGCCCGGCGTTGAGGAGACAGTGAGAGTTCATGGCCAGAAACGGACTCCCTTTGCAATGCTCGGGAGGGGAGTCGCAGGGGTTAGGGGAGAGACCGTGGTGATAAACCTGCCGGGTTCTTCATCAGGAGTTTCTGACGCGATGGATGTTCTCTTTCCGGGAATTCTCCACGCGATCCCGATGATGAAAGGGGAGCCACATTAGCTTTTTTCGATCGAAGCAATTTTCGACGAAGGTGAATCCAAGATTTTACGTTGAACGCCGGCCTGCTCGACAATCTTCTGTGTCTGGTAGGCCTTAATGTCGTTGATGGTCGTGTGGATTCTCTGCATGGATGCGTCAATCCGGTCAAGCCACCCGACAATTTCATCGTCGGTCTCAAAGCGGCGACGAATTGTGTGTGTGGTGATCGATATGATTGCCAGCGGGTAGTTGACATTATCTTGGAGAAGTGATGTTATTTCATCAAGAACTTGAAGGTGGATCTTCTGCCGTTCGAACTGCAGTTCAATTTGACGATGGCGCTCCTCTTGTTCCCTTTTGTCCCGGCGGTACTTTTGCAGTTGGATAATTGCGACAGCAACGATCCACATAAGAATGACGGAATCAAACTGAAAGAAATAGTCAAGGAATCCACGTTTTTCTGTCGGTTGCTGGAGGAGGTCAATCGACGTCAGGAGGTAGTACCCATAAATCACAATGGCGGCAACGACAATTGAGTAACGGTCCAAAAGGTTCAACAAACCTTTCCATACAGACTGACCAGGCTCTTTCAATTCCATTCTCCTTCCATTGGGATCATGTAGTCATTTTTCACGGAATGAATATACAAAGCACCAGTCTTAGAAACAACAACGGTAGGTAATGGAGTTAATCCCTTTGACTACAAAGATTTGGTCATAAATTATTTGGGAGGAATTATGAAAAACACGACATTTTTGGTGATTGCACTCTGCTTTCTGGCTCACGCCCACGTGCTTAGTCAGCAGGTTCAGGACCCCAGAGCTTCCGTTGACCTTACAATCTATAACCAGAACCTTTCCCTGATTCGTGAAGAACGCAACCTTACGCTGTCCAAGGGAAAAAGCAGGGTTATCATTCCTGATATTCCGTCCACTATCGACGGGACGTCGCTTCATTTTCTCAGCTTGACTGCGCCAAGCGCCGTCAGGGTCCTCGAACAAAACTATCAATATGACCTTGTTCATCAAGGAAAGCTACTTGAGAAATATATCGGCGAGCAGGTTGAATTCGTCAGAATGAATGAGGAGACGAAAAAAGAGTATTCTGTTTCCGGCAAACTGCTTTCGACCGGATACATGGTCCAACCCGCGTACGGTGGAGCTCCGAATTATTCTCTCACCGGCGGCATGGTTGCCGAGGTCAATGGCAAGATTGAAATCAATCCGTCGGGAAGACTGGTGCTCCCGAGTCTTCCGGAGGGCCTCATCCTCAAACCGCAACTCGAATGGCTCGTCGAGAATTCACACGAGGGAAAGCACAAGACGGAGATCAGTTACATGGCAAGCCAGCTTTCGTGGACGTGCAACTATGTTGCGCTGCTTGACAAGTCGGATGCCAAAGTGGATATGACGGGATGGGTAACGATTGTCAACGGTTGTGGAACATCGTTTCAGAATGCGGGATTGAAACTTGTTGCCGGTGATGTGAACCTTGTGCAGGAGCAGTTCAGAAAGGGGCGTGTGGGCTATGAGGTACAGACAATGGATGCCGCGCCGCAGTTTACGCAAACAGATCTCTTTGAATACAAGCTGTATTCTTTGCAACGGCGCACGGACATCGCGAATAATGAAACAAAGCAAATCGAACTCATCTCGGGCCGCAATGTCGCCGCAAAGAAGGTCTTTATCTATGATGGCATTGCTGATCAATGGCGGTACTGGGTGAACAACTATTCGTATCGCTCACAAGGAAGCTATGGACAGCAATCAAATCCGAAGGTTGGCGTGTTTGTGACGTTCAAGAATGAAGCCAAGGCCGGACTTGGGATTCCGCTTCCCAAGGGAAAAGTGCGCGTCTACAAACGTGATGATGACGGCAAGGAGCAGTTTATCGGCGAAGATGAAATTGACCACACGCCGAAGGATGAGGAACTCCGCCTTTATCTCGGGAATGCCTTCGATCTCGTAGGGGAGCGCGCACAAAAAGATTTCAAATCAATTTCTTCGGGCAAGGTTGTGGAGGAAACCATTGAGATTAAAGTTCGCAACCATAAGAAGGAGTCCGTTGAGGTGATGGTGTATGAACATCCGTGGCGCTGGAGCGAGTGGGAAATCGTGAAGTCCAACCATCAGTGGGAGAAAGTTGATCAATCAACATTGAAGTTTCCGGTGAAGGTTGCCAAGGATGGCGAAGCGGTAGTGCAGTACACGATACGATATTCCTGGTAAGGAACGTGGTGCGCTATTCGTGGGCAACGCGAATAACGGCTTCGGCGGGCGATTCCATCAGGCAAATCGTGACGCTCTTTTTCTTTGCATCATAAGACCACCACGGTGGAGAAGCTTTGTCGTTGTCCAAGGGTTCTCCGGCAATCTCCTTTCCGTTGAGAGCAACCCGCTTTGGCTTGCCGCCAACTCCCATCACCTGGATGAAGCACTGTGTGCTCTTTGCGGTAAATGTGCCTTTCGCTTGCGACAATGTTATCGTCGTCGCGTTCAATGAACGCCATTGATTGATGGTGCGTCTGGAGTATGTTCCTTTCTCATACTCAAAGGAAATCCCGTCGTCTTCGTAGTATGTCCGTGTTGACTGGAGGTTTGCCGGATAGCACGTGAAGGTTACGGGATCATCAGGACGCTCACTCGTGTGCTGGACAACGGGCTGTGTTGGAATGATGGCGCCTTCCCTGACGAACAAAGGAATCCTGTGGAGAGGCGCTTCAACGGTGATACTTCTTCCTCCCGCGTATTGTACATTCGTCCAATAGTCGTACCAGGTTCCTTCCGGCAATCGAACAGAACGTGTTGTTGCTTCCGCAGTCACGACGGGCGCAATTAGCATGTCTTCACCGAACATGAACTGGTCATCATTCCAAAGGAATTCGTTGTCATCCGGATATTGAAACAGCATCGGTCTCATGGGCGGAATCCCGGTTTCAGATGCTTCCACCATGAGATTGTAAATGTAGGGAAGCAACTCGTACCTCAGGTTGATGGTCTCCCGGTTGATAGCAGTGAACTCCTCGCCAAATTCCCACGGCTCTTTGTTCTTCTCGTTGATTACGGAGTGTGCTCTCATCAATGGACTGAACACGCCAAGCTGTAACCACCGGGCGAATAGTTCTCCGGACGGATACCCGATAAACCCGCCGATATCCGAGCCGACGAATGGTTGACCTGAGATGCTGAGGTTTAAACACATCGCAACGGCCATGCGCAGGTGTTCCCATGATGCAACATTGTCGCCTGTCCAGGCCGCCGAGTACCGTTGTCCCCCCGCGTATGAAGCGCGCGTCAAAACAAACGGCCTCTCATGAGGCAGAAGTTTTCGCACGCCATCATACGTCGCCCGTGTCATCTGCATGCCGTAGACGTTATGGTTTTTCGCGTGACTGGTGAACAAGCCGTTGTCATGGTGAATGACATTGAGGTCAACAGTTTTTGACGGTACATCAAAGACCGAGGGCTCATTCATGTCGTTCCACCAGCCGCGAACGCCGTCAGCAACAAGTGATTGAAAGCTCTCGCCCCACCATGTCCGCGCCGCCGGGTTGGTGAAATCAGGGAACGCGCACACTCCCGGCCACACGTTACCCGTATAAATACCTCCGTCAGGTTTCCTCAGGAAAACATTTTGTTTGAGTCCGGATTGAAATGCGTGGTATGTTGAGTCAACCTTGATTCCAGGATCAACAATAACTGCGGCCCGGAATCCCAGATTCCTCAAATCAGAAATCATTTTTTTAGGATTGGGAAAACTGGAGGAGTTCCATGTGAATATTCGGTAGCCATCCATGTAATCAATATCAAGATAGATGACGTCGCAGGGAATGTTGCGAGTTCGGAAACCCATGGCAATCTCTCGAACTCTTTTCTCATTCGGATAACTCCAGCGACACTGCTGGTACCCGAGTGACCATCGGGGAGGGAGAGGCATTGTTCCCACAAGTTCCGCATACTGCTTTACCACTTCAGTCGGAGTCGGCCCGGCAAAAAAATAGTAGTTCAGCTCTCCGTTCTCAGCCCCGAACGAGTACTGATCGCGCGTTTCCTTTCCCATGTCAAATGAAGAGCGGTAGGTGTTGTCGAAGAAAATTCCGTATGCTCTTCCACCATGAACACCGTAGAAAAAAGGAATCGTCTGGTATAATGGGTCGGTATCCGCTCCATACGCGGGAATGTCCGAGTTCCACATCGTCATCGATGTGAATTTTCTTTGCAGGCGACCCGCTTTCTCTCCGAAGCCGAAATAGAATTCATTCTCAGGCATGGTTTTCCACACGCGCACCTCATTCCCGCTCCACGCCATACCCTTTGACGGGTGATCAGCATTAATGACGTTCCCTTTCGCGGTGAAGAACGAAATCCTCAGCGGCCTTTTTGAAACAACGACGGAAAGTCGGGCTGTTGAAACAGTGACGTTGTCCGGTTTGTCAATAATCGCGAGTTCAATGGCGGCCCGGTGTTTCTTGATGACAGCCCAGGAACTATCCGGGGCGAAGTCCTCATGTTGCGTCATGCGGACGCGGATAATCTCATCGGTGAGAACAGTCAGGCGAACTTTTGCGTTGGAAGCGACAAATTCAATTTCATTTGACGAAAAGCTTTTGAACGAAGATACGTCTCCGATGGAATTCCACTGTCCCCGGCAAACAGAACTGAAACAGACAGCGGTGAGACAACAGAAAAGAAATCGCGTTCGCAACACTACCGGAATGTCCACCAAAGTCCTGCAAGGATGACAAGGAGTATGACCGAGGCAAACACGTTGAGGGCTTGACCGCGCCCACCTTTAAGATGAAGGCCTTTCGATTCGGAGTATGTCAATGAGGCAAGTTTCTCCCTGTCGGGAGCGGGTGTCATCAAACTGACGCCAACCAGAACAGCGGAACACACCACGAAAAGAAATACCGCGTAATGCAGAAAGTTGACTGATGCGATGTATCTGAGAAGATCGCTGGAGAGGGGAGTGATCTTGTTCTGAATCTCGAGGATGAACCGGAAAGCACCCAGCAACAGTCCTGTCAGAAGCGAAGCGATTGCGCCCTTGCCATTCACCCGGTTCCAGAAAATGCCAAAGAGGAAGCATGCTGCAATGGGAGGAGAGATATACGCCTGAACACTTTGAAGATACACGTACATGCGTTCGTCACTCAACAAGCTGATAAGAGGAATCCACAGAAGGCCGAGCACCACCAGAAGACCGGGTCGGTCAAGCCCAGGCGCTGCGCCAGCGCCTGGGCCA
>CAZJYO010000086.1:0-9893 GCA_964550275.1 uncultured Chitinophagales bacterium | reverse complement strand
CATCCAGAATCGGGGTGGAGATTATCACCGGCGAATGATTCACATGCCTGATGCGGATATTAAACGACTGCTCAACGCTCGACCCTGAATCATCGCTCGCAACTATTACAACCGTTGAGTCTACCAGATTCACAATGCGTGGTGTGCCTGAAACAATTCCGGAGACTGAGTCAATTGAAAGCCAGTCAGGCCGGGTGGCAAACGAATACCTGATACGGTCGCCAAACAACATGCTATCTGTATCAGTGGCAACGGACTGATAGTGGTATAATGAATCCTCCACTGCAGGGAGCACGGGCTGAGATGCAAATACAGGCGCGTGGTTCGTGTGATGGACTGTAAGTCGAAACTGCTGAATGGCCTCTCCCCCATTTCCATCCGATACCATCATCGTTACAACCGTGTCGCCGACATCGTAGGCCAATGGCACTCCACTGAGCAGTCCGCTGATCGAATCAACGTGCAACCATGATGGTGCTGAGCCAATGGCGAATCTGAGTCTGTCGCCAAAGTGCAGCGTGTCAATGTCGGTTGCTACGATTTCATATGTGTATAGACTGTCTTCAAATGCAATCGTATCTGGCGATGAGTATACTACAGGCACATGGTTCACATGAACGACTCTGAGGTCGAATTGAATTGCAAGGGAGTCACCATCATCAGTTGTTGCATGTATTGATACTGGAAGCGTCCCTTCCGGGGTCGGTGGCGCAACTCCATGCATTTCTCCACTCAATGAATCGATGGAAAGCCATCCAGGCCCGGTCGACAGCCAGAAGTGTGTGTTGCCGGAGGTATTCAACTTGAGCGCCCCCGCATATTCATCTCCTTCGAAAACCATCGTATCCGGATGCTGGATCACTTGAAGCGATCCATCGGATGGAACAAATGTTCTTGCCCACCGCAAAAGGTTATCATCCGATTCAGAACTCACCGTCAGCAAGTGGGACTGTGAGAATGCCGCATAAAAATCCCTCAAGGTTGAGGCCATGACACTGTCGGAAAGTGACCCCGTAATGGATTGGATGCCCGAGATGTACGCCGCTTTGGGAGCGGCAAGCGCTGCTATCGGTGCGAAATCCGCATGCAGAAACGATCCACGGTATTGCATAAATGACGGCAACGGATTCCATGACGAACCTGCATAGTTCAGCCGGAAGGCATCCAACCCATTACGCGCCGCAAGTCCGTGTATACGCGGATCTGGTGAAACAATATCCGCAACCAGCTTTGCAAACGGACCGGTGGTAACCAGATTAAACCGCTGGACTCCGAAAGACGATTCAAGATGATCAAGAAGGAGCTGCAGTTGGGAGGTTGCAACAGCAACCGGTGTTCTTCCAGCAAGCCCGAGATACAACATGGAAATGCGTTTACTGAACCGTTGGAAATGCATCTCCCCGGTTTCAAATAAGTCAGGTATGCAAACAAGGTATCCTGATGCCGCCATGCTATCCACCAACTCCGGCGTATTGAATCCCTTGCCGGAATCATGCAGAAGAACCATGGCAGAGTGAGGGTTGCCGCCTGCACTGAACATCACCACAGGCATTTCCAATCCGCTTGCCAGCCGGATAATTCCTCTGGCTGAAACACCCGCAGCGTGCGAAGTCCAGACGAACCCTTCTGTTCCTGTAATAGAATCTCTGAACGAACCCGCGTGCTCGAGGACGCTGGATGCAATCGCCACCTGCATCGCCTCCGCTTCTTGAACCGATTGAGGGTTGAACTGTTGCTCCTCAATGCCATCAACAAGACTCTGACCGATGCTGACAATTGTTTCACCCAGGGGATTAATTCCACAACGGAGACTATCAAACGGCAACGGAATGTATTCAACTTCAGCATTCACATTCGACGTGTCATCGTCAAACCATTGCTCCAACCAACTATACGTACGTTGCCGTGCTTCTTGAGTATATTCATGGCCCATCATAACGCTGTCATGCTTCAACGCGTTACTCGCACCATACAACGAATAGATCAACGAGGTGCCGTCGAGTTCACTTTCCCACCATGTCGGAAGACTGGTCACATCCTGGACACCGGTCATCACCCGGACAGGACGCGGAGCGATCAATGAGATCAATCCTCCCATATCAGCCACACTACGAAACACTCCAGCGACAAAGCCGCCTTCCCAATGTTGCCAGCTTGTTTCGGTGAAACGGCCTGTCTCGTCAAGGGGAAATGTCTTGAACGGAGCAGGCGGAACCACACTCACAACGGTTTTAATGCGTGTATCAATCGCAGCAGCCAGGAGTGAAGTGAACCCACCCTGCGATGATCCCACGGCTGCAATACGATTTGTATCGACATACGATTGAGTGCTCATGTAGTCGACAATTGCCAGCATCTCGGAAACCGTTAGCGCCATACTGTTGATGCCGGCAACACGCCACCAAGTACTTTGTCCCGCATTGTTCCCCCAAAGCCCAACACCGTCCCATCCACCACGCTCACCGGTGTGCACGAAGTCCCATGTAACGGCAACATATCCCATCATTGCAAAATTCGCTGCACGGATTTGAATCCATGAGTGGGCTTTGCCATCCAGAAAGAAGCCATTGGGATTCAGAACGAGCGGAACTGGCTGTGTGAGCGAATCCGGCTTATACACGAGCAGAGGGATTTCCATCCCTGTAAACACCTCAAAGAGATACTTCTCGATGCGATAACCGTTTTCCTGTATTGTCCCCCGTAACTCCATCCTTGCGGGTTCTCTCCTTGCCAATGGAACCGATGTCAACAAGGAGCGCAAAGAATCACGTTGGGGTACGGCGTACGCTTCCCAAGCAGCCGCTGATGAAGGAGAAACCGGCGGTGGAATTTGTGATCGGAAGAAATCCTGTAATACACGCGTTGCCGAATCCGGGTGGAGAACCGGCGTGGCAAGCAGATCGGCAGTCGTCTGTGAATGTGATGTACACATCGAACCAATCACAAGCACAACCAAGCCAAGCAATTTGTTTTGAAACGACTTCCCCGTCTTCATTTCCTGTCTGGCAAAGAGATTGTATCCACCGGTTACATTGCGGCCTTAAGCGCCATAGGCGGACTATGTGCGCCTAAGCGCGTTGACTCGCAGCATGTAACGGCAAGTCTTACGCCAAGCTAAGTAGCTTGAAAATGAAGCGTTTGGGGGAGAAAACTGGTGGGGAGTCTGTAACTTTTACACGTAACTGGAAAATGTGTAACACGCAAATTTCAAGAGATCTCCGGGGTTACGATGCCCTGATGGCCATGCACGGGAACGGATTCTGGTTTCAAGAGGTGATTAAAAAAGGACAGACCGAAGAAGATCAGGGAAGTCTGTCCGTGATAACTTAGGCCGTTGTCAGTCAACGAAAACAGGAGCCAACTAATCATAAGAAACTTCAATCCGCGAGCGACCAGACGTTGTTCCTCCGTCGCCACATGTTTCATCAATGTGATAACCTTGTAGGCGAAGATGAGAAACAACACCAACCCGGCAATACCGTGATTGAAGAGCAGTTTAACATACTCATTGTGTGTATTCAGTTGTCGCGTTTGAAGGTAGTTCAAGTCCGCAGTCAGTCCCCCTTCATACGATACAGCATAGTCAGCTCCTGGACCAAATCCGAGTATCGGGTTCTCAGTCCATGCCGTGAGAAGTCGTTCCCACAAAAGAAGTCGCCAAGCAACCGTACCGCCCGCTTCTCCTTCCGTTGATACCATATCATCCTCAAAGGAAAAACCAAACCGTGCAACACCACGTTCAATTTGTGCTTGTAACACAATACCCGCAAGGACAATGCCCACAGCAACCACAACAATCTTCGCTCGTCTTCTGACTTGTGATTCTGACATCATGAAGTACACAGCAAGAGGGAAAAGCAGCAAGGCGATTCTCGCTCCCGTAAGAGGCATTGCCAGAGAAATGAGAACAAGAAGAGTAACAAGGGTTGGTGTCGATATCTGTCTTATGCGTTGAAGGAGCACGCTAAAGACCAACACAATGACGAGGAACCAACCGTACACAGCTGATACATCATGAAGCCCACTGACCCTGATTTCGGGATCAATTAGAAACTCGCCGAAGCCTACAACAATTTGAACAAATCCGATAGCCAAGAGCAAACGAAAACAAGCTATATAGTCCTTGCGCTTGAAATAGAGTGAACTGACTGCGTACACAAGAATTGGAATAGTCAATACACTGACAAAACGAAGCGCTTCAACATATGATATGGCGAATGGAATTCCGATGATTGACAACCCGACGAGGAGAAGATATGGTATCATCACTCTATGAAATGTTACTTGCTTATTCCAAAGAACCCCAGCAAATACCAACACCAAACCGACAAGGTTTGTCGATAAATTACGTAGTAAACCACTCTCAGAAACACTTCCGGTTATCCAGTATTCAATCTTGGAGATGAGAATAGACCCTGCAATTGCCGAAACAAAAACATACCAGCGCGGTGACAGAAGTGAGAGTCCGGCGAGACAGAAAACTATGGATACTGATACTGGCATATCGATGGTTTGAGGGTTTACTTGTAGCGAGAAACAAGCCACTCTTTGTTGAGCTCAAAGGTGTCATTTTTCATGTTGCAACCGTTGCGTCGGAACACCTTTTTGTCACTTGAGCCGCCGCAGGCGCAAACGTCTACATATCCCGCCGAATCTTGCCCTCGTAAAGAAGTTCGTTCAGTTACTCGTCCGACATGTCAACTCATTGCAAAATGACTTATGGAACAATGTTGTCCGCCCGATGCATTTCTTCCAATACCCTCTTGAGAACTGCGTTATATCCGAGCGACTTGTTTGTTTCAACAGTTCCGAGCCTGAGTGTTGCATCAAGCGCATTGATAAGCTGAAGGTTGACTTGTTCGATTGATGAGAAGAGGAACCCGGAAAGTGGTGAACTGATCAGGTGGCTCATGGAACGCCTGGTGGGAATAATAGCCCGAAGTCCTGTTACCATTCCTTCTTGTATTGCAATGGTGCCATAGAGCCAGATGCCGATATCAGCGGCATTATAGAGTTTGTTCAGTTCCGTCGGCGGGCTTTGCTGCAGGATTGTTACCCGTCCCACAAGTCCCGACGACTTAATCTGCGCATGCAGTTGTGAAGCGTACGCATCGTTCATGCTTCCCACGATCAGGTAACGGAGAGCATCGTCCTGCTTCATCAGCTTGCCGATATGGCTGATAAGGGTTTCAAGCCCCTTCTGCGGCATCACCTTGGTCACGGTGATGAGCACCTTGTGTCGGTCAGTGAACCCCATTGCACGCCGTGTTGTATTTCGCAGACCTTCATCGAAGAAAAACAGACTCGTGTTGGCCCCCAGCGGCATCGTGAGCATTTTCTTTTCATTGGACGCGTCTGCTGCGTACGACAGTAGAATATCCTTCGTCTCGGGAGAGTTTGCCACAATCACAGAGGCACGACGGAAAGACTCGCGGTACCAGAGCTTTTTTTTCAACAACGAGAAACCGGCATCCTGCAAAGCACTCTTGAGCATCCCTTTAAATGTAAAGCGTTTCCGGTACTCGTACGCGTCGGAGTAAAATGCCACCATGGGTATTTTTGCGAACTCCGCCGCATTGATCACGCAACGCGCAAAACCTGACGGTACATTCACCACAATAAGCAGGTCCGGCGTTCGCGCCCGGATGACATTCAGTAGCGCGGCTTCATCCGGCCATATTGATGAGCGGAAACTGAACTGTACCGGTACTCTCGTTACGCGAAACGGAAGGTGCTCATCGGTAAAGTCATTCGGTCTGCCTTGATATCCTTCGGGCAACAACCGGGTTGTGAGAACATGGACATCCCATCCCTCATCGTGCAACGTCCTGGCTATGGAGACTTCCTGATAACCAAGGCTCGCAAGAAAATATGGAGACTCCCCTCTCACGAGGGAAATGCATATCCTCAATAAAAAGACTGAGCGGTTATACCGACTGCGCCAGCTTCTCCACCGTGTACTGTATCATCTCCTCGGTGAGTTCTGGGAACATGGGTAGCGATACAATGCGCTTACATGCGGCAGCTGCAACCGGGAAATCCCCCTCCTTGTGTCCGAGATACTGATATGCTTCGAGAAGGTGAAGTGCTGAAGGATAATGCACAGCCGATTCAATACCGGCATCATGCAGTTTCTTCATCACGCTATCGCGATCAGCAACTTGAATGACAAAGAGGTGATACACATGCTGCGCATAATCCGGCACGGCAGGCGCGGCAATTCCTGCTTGCTTCAGGTACCGGCCGTAGGTTGCGGCTGCTCCACGGCGTTGCTCGTTCCAGAGGTCAATGTGTTTCAACTTCACATCAAGGATGGCGCCCTGCAAACCGTCAAGCCGGCTGTTGCGGCCTTCGATTTTATGGGCATGTTTCTTCATCTGGCCGTGATTGCCAATCATGCGGCACATCTCCGCAACGCCGTCATCGTTGGTCGTAATTCCGCCAGCATCTCCGTAGGCACCAAGGTTCTTGCCAGGGTAAAAACTGAATGAAGCCGCATCGCCGAATGTTCCGATCTTCCTCCCTTTATACGTCGCTCCATGCGCCTGGGCGCAATCTTCGAGTACTTTCAAGCCATGCTTTTTTGCAACCGCCAGAACACCATCCATGTCTGCCGGCATGCCGTACAGATGCACCGGTACAATAACTTTCGTGCGCTTGGTAATCCGGGCTTCAATCTTTGAAGGATCCATCGTGTAGTACAAAGGGTGTGTATCGACAAAAACCACACGTCCACCGATGGCAGTGACGGCCTCTGCCGTGGAAATCCATGTATGCGCAGGCACAATCACTTCGTCTCCCGGTCCAACTCCCATTGCCTTCAGCACCATTTCGATTGCATCAGTTCCATTGGCAACGCCGATGCAGTGTTTTGTTCCAACCCATTTGGCAAAATTCTTTTCAAATGTTTCGGCGTACTTCCCTGCGATAAACGCAGTTTCAGCAAGAACGCCTGCAATCGCCGCGTCAATCTGCGGTTGAATGGATTTGTATTGTGCCTTCAGATCAAGAAATGGAACATGCATAGTTAGACTCCGTTAGTTCATGTTGAGTGCCAAATATCAAGTCGTGATTTAAGACTTGGATCTTATTTACTATCTGCAGTTCGGTTAATTGAAACTTCATGTCAAGGGTTTTCACAAAAGATTGCAAGGTTCGAGCACATTTCAGAGGGCAGCGTCAGGCTGACACGGTAGCAGGAATCAAGAAGCTCGCGTGACCAGTCTTTCATCTGCTTGTTTGAAACAACCTTGAGCATATAACCACGCACTTCCCGGATACGATAACCAGCGGCTATGACATCGGCTTCGAGCTCGGGAATGGTATAGACGCGACGGTGACCGAGTTTTACGTCCTGCTCGTTCAGCGTGTTGAGCGTGGCGAGCATTCCCATTTCCACTCCTATTCTCCTATGAAGGGATTGGGCATTCGGCACGGTGAACATCGCAGCACCGCCGCTCCTGATCCATTTGCGTGACTGGCGCAAAATCTCCACCGGGTGATCAACATGCTCAAGGATATGATTCCCGAAAAGCAGATCAAATTTCTTCTCCGGTGTGTATTCCTCGAATAGTGCCTTGACAACCGAGTACTTTGCCTTCCGGTCTGTGTAATCGGCAATGACGACGTCCGATCCCTCGACTACTACAAATTCTTCAAACTGCTCACAGAGGCTCTTTGCCACAAGCCCATTTCCCAAACCCATCTGTATCGCCCGGCCGCTGCTGAAATGGTTCCGGGCAAGCTGGACAGTAAAATAGTTGACATTCTCTGCATCGAATGCACCGACCTCGGTCTTATATGCTGCTGCTGCAGCATCGAGTCGTTGGATTTCCACTCTCCCCTTATTCATTCTGAAGTTTCCTTGACAAAATCATTTCACGTACGATACTCAAAGAAGGCGAAGGCGTGCGAACAAAATACCCGTTCAGGAGCATAACCGGGTCTTGTCCACCCCTTGTCGATGAACAAGGTCTGGAAGCTCATTGACAGAATCAACAAGAAAATCCGGTTGGAGCGGCTCCAGAAAACTTCTTGCGCGTACACCGCTCATAACTCCGCATGTCGTAGCTCCAATGTATTATTCAATTTGGTATCCTATGGTAATCTTCCGCCCTCTCCCATATGCCGTGCCGCCTCTTGCGCGGCGGGCGAGGCTGCAAGATGAATTGCTGCGCGTAGTCGAAACGGCGTTGCGAGTTTGGCCGGAGTGAAGCGACGGATTATTCTATGCCTCCGCACCTCCTCACTTTATTATTAACCGGCGGCGCGCCTTCGCCGTCCGCTCATCAGATACAGCGCAGCCCGCACTTCGATTAACGGGTCATCCGAAGGATCGATTCCGTCTACTCGCGGTACGGGATCAAAAATGATTTTGCGTTTTTCGGGATCTTCGTCCGAGACCCCCTCAGTTAATGCAATCGCGCCGAATTTAAGTTGAGGACGATCTTCCGGCCAAATTGCGGTGGAGTCATCCGAAGCATCTCCGCTCTCGGCTAATTGAACCATAATATTTAGTCGAACCGGCCCTTTCGCAACTCTCTCGACAATCTCATCAAACAGAAAATTTGCGCCTTTTGCGGCAGCGGCCTCCGCATCCAAATGCTCGTTTCCTTCTTCGGGAAGAAATCGATAGCGTCCGTAACGGACGGCGCCTTCTTTGTTTGTGAACTTGAACGCATGCACGCTGTAGAAAGATTCTCTGGCGAAACTAGTCGGAATCGGCTTCGGGGCCAGCGCGAACTGAAGCGCTTTTGGATGAGAGCCGAGGAAAGATTCAATGGGAGTAGGTTTTGATGTCGCTGTTCTGCTTTCAGCGGCGGCTCGAAGGAATTCCAGAAATTCTTCGCCGGTTCGCACAGGGAACCCGTTATGCGAGTGGCCGATGATGTCCGTGTGGACGTGTTCGCCGAGATGAAAACGTATCGCAAATCCTCGCGGGCTGGCGCCGTTGGGATCGTTGTCTGCAATATTTGGAATGCCGGCCGAGTTCGAGAAGCGAACCGTCACAGGCGTAGATTCTCGCTCTATCTGAGGCGCTCGCGTGAGCGAAGCCGCTTCGGGAGAAGGCGTGAACGTCCCCGTAAACATGATGCCTTTGGCGTGAGCAGGGCGATGGCCCGGATGCAGCCCAAAAAGATTGTCTAGAGCTTGCATCAAATCTCGACTGAGAGTCGTCATGTCGTCATTAGTAGGAGCTGACATAATTTCTTCCTCCGTTGTAAATTATCTGTTTTTCTGCCTTCGAGGGCGTCTTAATCAACACGCTTGTAACGGTTGTAGTTCGGCCCTTCGTTAATGACCGGGGCGAATATCCGAACTGTCTTCGGCGGGACTGTAACGGAAATCATTCCCGACGACGTTTCAACAGTTGCTCCGCTTAGAAGATCCTGCATCTTCATTACATCCATGATCCAAGGATCGCGCGTAGTTATCGTTTCGGTAATTTCCGACGATGTAGGATTGGCGACTACTACTGCAGTCTCCCGAACGGACGACGTGTAGCGCGTGAATGCAAAGAGGCGTTCGGTCGGAATGCGCGCAAAATCGCCGACTTGCAGAGAGCGGCGGCTGTTTCGGATTTCGAACATCTTCTTCGCGATTTGAGTTTCAAGAGCTGTGCCCGACAGCGCAAGTTCCCAATTCATTGGGCCGCGCTGTTCCGGATCGTCGCGCCCCGTAAGACCTATCTCTTCGCCGTAGTAGATCAATGGAGCGCCGGGCAGAGCAACTTGCAGAGCCGATAAGAACTCGCGATCTTTAATATCGGGCAGTATGCTCTTAAGACGCGGCCTGTCGTGATTCGATAAGACGATCCAAGATTTCAACAGATGATCTATGCCGCTGTCCTCGATCAGCGTTTCGAGCATATCGCACGCCTTTGGACCGGAGAT
>CAZJYO010000085.1:5683-10014 GCA_964550275.1 uncultured Chitinophagales bacterium | reverse complement strand
CCAATTTTTATTCCATCGTTTCCTTTCGATGATGCTCTATGTGTTTTTCGTTACCGTGAATCTCGGGAACATGGTCGTGTCCTATTCCACCCTGTATAAGTCGCAGGAAGTCGGCTTTCTCATGACGCTTCCCGTTTCCCATGCGAAGATTTTCCTCATAAAGTTTGTTGATAATTTTTTCTACAGTTCCTTGACCCTTTCGCTCGTTGGATTCTCCGTGTTGCTCGGCTACGGGTCCGTTTTCGACCAGCCCTGGTACTTCTATTTTTTCTCGGCATTCTACATCATGCTTCCGTTCATGTTGATAGCGGGACAAGTGTCTGTACATGTGTTGATGTCGCTGATCAAGATTGCAACGAAGATCGGCGTTCGCTGGCTTATCGCAATGATGGTGTGTCTCTATCTCGGGGCTATCTATGTGTACTTCCGGATTACCAATCCGGTGGCCATGGTACAGGAAGTGATGAAGCACTATCCGAATGTCAATGAATATTTCGGATATTTGGACCCGCCGTTCGTTCGCTATCTCCCGAACCATTGGGTCACCGAGTTTATGTATTGGACGATCAATGGAGACCCGGCCAGGGCCATTCCGTATTTTGTCATTTTGTTTCTTACGATGCTCGGCCTGGTGGCATTTGCGAGTCTCGTGGCGCGCAAGTACTACTATAAAACCTGGGTAGCAGCGTCTGACGCGGAGCTCATGAAGGGCCCCCGTGCCTCCTTTCGTTTCAAGTGGATGGAGTTCGGGCATAACTCCCTGTTCCGGCCTTCAACAGAAGTGCTTATCAAGCGCGACTTCTGGATGTTCTTTCGGGAACCGAGTCAGTGGCTTCATTGGATGCTCATGATGCTTCTCCTTCTGATATTCGTCGTCTCGGTCGGTTCGGTTGACCTCAAACTTTCGCAACCGTTCCTTCAGGCGGTTTCCTTCCTGGTCGTGTTCATGTTCAACGGTTTTCTTGTTTCTTCCATCGCTCTGCGGTTCGTTTTTCCGTTGCTGAGTTTGGAAGGCGATACGTTCTGGGCTGTGCGGACTTCGCCACTTTCCCTCAACAGATTGTATTGGTACAAGTTTCTGACAGCGTTCTGTTTAATCGTAGTTCTCGCCGAGATTCTTGTGGCGGTCTCTGTGTATCTGCTGCACCGCGACGTTCTTTTGGTGGGTATAGCGTGCACGGGGATTTTCTTTGTTGCCGTTTCGGTGATCAGTATGAACCTCGGTGCTGGCGGCTACTTTGCCATGTTCAAAGAAAAAAATCCGATACGGGTGGCTTCATCGCAGGGAGCGTCATTGACGTTTCTTGCTGTAATGGTCTATCTTACTCTGGTAGCGACCGTGTTCTTAATTCCTCTGCACGAGTATTTTGAGGGTGTGATCGTCAGAAAAATCTCCTCCATTCAATGGTTGTACGGCCCCTTGCTTGTTGTGGGTGTCACTTCGATGGTCGTTTCAGTATTAATGAATACCGTTGGTCTTCGCGCCATCAAACGCGACTCCTGAGCCACTATGCCCTCTTCCGTGATTCGTTTTGTCGTCATCCTGATGCTGCTTCTGTGCGGACCTTCCCTGACAAGAGCAGAGGAGTCCGTTGTCCGGTCTTCGCAGGCAGAGCGCTTGTTTCAAAAAGCTTTGTCCGATTACAGGGATAACCTCCATACAAAAGCAGTCCAGGAGTTTGACAGCGTTGCGCGGATGTCACCGGTACATCATCGTACTACAGCGGCTTTCATCATGAAAGCCAAGTGCCTCCTGGCCCTGAACAAAGACCTTGAGGTGACGAGGACGCTCAAAAACTTTCTCAGCACATACCCGTGGAGCACATATCGCGCTGACGCCAGCTACATGTTGGGGTTGGCGCATGCGCGGATTGAACGATATGACGAGGCAATGGCCTTCTGGATTGACGCTCTCGATCCGCGGTCAGGCCCGACCTCCACGTTGCGGCGTAATACTGTAAAAGCCGTCGAACGCGTGGCCAGTGATCAATTTGATGCAACCCGGCTTCGCGGTTTGATTGCCGGGAACAGAACATCAGATGTTGCCGCACTGCTATGGATGGTTGTTGCAGAAAAGGAAGCTTCCTTCGGTAATGTGACCGCGGCTGTTTCCGCGCTTGATTCACTTGACCGAATCCCGGCCTCCAGGTCCTACGCTGCGCGTATTGCCGCTCTCCGCTCGCAACTTGCAGAACACAGCACGATTCGCCTTGGCGCCTTGTTGCCGCTGATGAAAAACAGTGAACCTTCCGCTGTGAAGCAAATCGGCAATGATGTGTATGACGGCGTGGTTCTCGCTGTTGAAGAATACCAAAGCGATCCTGACGCCAGAATACGCGTGATATTGGAAATGCGCGACACGGAACGCGATCCATCGGTGGCGATGACCGGCATACAACAACTGTGTGCTTTTGGCGATCTTGTCGCAATCATCGGGCCGGCGTTTTCACACACAACATCGGCAGTCGTTGCAAAAGCAAACGAGGCCAAGGTACCTCTCATAACGCCAACTGCCAATGCGAACGGGATAGCGGCAACGGGGCCATACATCTTTCAAGCGAATCCGGATTTTGAAAACAGAGGCAAGGCCCTTGCGCGCTACGCGGTGAAGACGAAAGGATTTCAAACATTTGCGATTCTTGCCCCGTCGGATGCAAACGGCAAACTGCTGGCGGATGCATTCTCATCGGAAGTGCTGAAACTTGGCGCACGGGTCATTGCAAAAGAATGGTATGCATCGGGGACCACGGATTTTTCTTCGCAACTTCAGAACATCAGACGGGCGGGGGAACGCGCTTCCGGCGAACCCATGATTTCATTCCGGGGTCGACTCAATCAGCAAGACCTTGTGAAATTCATCCAGCTTGGCGTGCCGTCAAAGACCTTGGATTCGTTGGTGAACAAGGCCGCGACGGTACCCGTTTCATTCCTGTTGGGTCCGCGCGGTATCTTCATGGTGGATTCCCTTGAACTCACTTCGATCAAGTATCCGCATGTTTCGGATAGCATCGACACGGAAGTCACGGGGATCGATGCCGTGTATCTGCCCATCAGAGCGTCAACCGAAATCGAGGTGATTGCATCCCAGATTGTGTACTTCAATATCAAAACACAATTACTCGGTTCCGGAGAGTGGGAAAGTCTTTCAGAACTGGATGCAAGCAAGCGTTATTGTAAGGGGGTGATTTTTGAATCGGACAGCTACCCGGGGCAATCCGGCGATGTGTTTACGGCCTTTGCTGAAAAGTTTTCCCGGCGGTTTGGCCGCCAACCCGGGAAGAATACGTTGTACGGCTATGATACCGCCCGCCTCATTCTTTCTCTTATCAAGAACGGCGCCTCGAATCGGGAAGCATTGACACGCGCACTCGCCTCTGTCCATGAGTACTCCGGCGTGCATTCCAAACTCTCCTTGTCAGATCGCAGGGTGAATTCATGGCTTAATATTCTTCAGTATGATTCCGAAACCATTCGTCTGATTGGCGAGGTCAACGCCGCCCAAGGAAGCGGGAAGTGAGGCCCAAGCGATCCATAGTGGCGGTTCGCGAACCCGGGTTGCACGCCCGGATCAAAGATTGGCCTGAAAGTGAACGTCCGCGGGAAAAACTTCTTGAACGCGGCGCCTCCGCGCTTTCGGATGCGGAACTTCTCGCGATTCTCATTCGCGCGGGAACGGGAAAGCTTACAGCGCTTGATCTTGCGCGGAAGCTTATCGCCGACAATCGTTCTCTGCGTGCGATCTCCACAAAAACCGTGAAGGAACTGATGTTGATTCCCGGTCTCGGTGAAGTGAAGGCGGTGGAATTGCTCGCGGCTTTTGAAATTGGAAGGAGGATTGAGGCCGGGTCCGCTGGACAAAAGACCATCATTCGTTCTCCCGAGGATGTCGCTGAATTGATGGGGCCACGTTTGCGTGACCTGACAAGAGAAGTGTTTCATGTTCTGGTCCTCGATTCGCAAAATGGCGTCAAGAAGGATGTGGAACTCTCCACCGGAACTTTGAATGCGAGTCTCGTTCATCCGCGGGAAGTGTTCAAGGTTGCGATTGATCATCTTGCCGCGGCTGTCATTGTTGTGCACAATCATCCGAGCGGCAACCGGGAACCGAGCCGGGAGGACATTGAGGTGACGCGTCAACTTGATGAATCGGGCCGCACCCTGGGAATTCCGGTTCACGACCACATTATTATTGCGGGCGACGGGTTTACGAGTTTTGTGGAACGCGGACTCTTGAACAGATAGCATGAGATATTCACCCTTCTTTTCAATCTTCCTTTAACTCATCCCTGCAACCAAAAGAAAATCGTCGATGTGATTGACAAACGGGCGTT
>CAZJYO010000085.1:484-5673 GCA_964550275.1 uncultured Chitinophagales bacterium | reverse complement strand
TTTGCTATTATGGACGCGGCTTGAGAACATTCGAGCCAAGTGTGATTTTTCTTGATCGCCCAATCCAGGAGGATTAATCATGATGATTCAAAAAGGAGTGCTGTTTGCTGGTGTACTGCTCCTATTAGGTATGGCTCTTACGAGCTGTTCTTCGTCTCCCAGTGCCGATGAGTTGCGTCAACTTGCCGATCTGCGGGATCAGGTGGCGTCACTTACACGCGAAGTTTCCTCAAAGGAACAAATGAAAACCAATCTGGACAGGGAGGTTGCGGATAAAAACGCCAGGTTGCGTAAGTGCAATGACGATCAGCAGGTCGTTCGTCAGCGGCTTGGCAGATAATCCCGAACCCATCGAAGGAGCACACACATGAAACTGAGAGTATTAGTAACTGTCCTGTTCGTTATGGTTGCCGGCTTTGCCACTGTGCTTGGCCAGGAGTTGACCAAAGAGGAATGGCAGATAGAGATGAACAAGGCAAAACAACAGGTCAGTGATCTGCAGACGAAATTGAACACGTTGAATTCCCAGATTACCGGCTTGCAAAGTGAATCGTCCCGCCTTGACGGTGACGTGAAGAAGTGTATGGATGAGTTGTATGCGCTTGTCGGATCTAATGCGGATGCCGCTGCTGCCTATCGCGCGGAAATCGACGCCGCTGAAAACAAGGCCAACGAGTTGCTCAGACTATCGGATGCTGAACTGCTCGCACGTTCGTCGGAGGTCGACGGCCTCGCGGGTACCGTAAAACGACTTTGGGAAAACAAGCTTTCGCTGATTCCTGAATTCTGGGATCGCTTGACATCATTGAATGACAAGGTCAAGAGTTTGCAGAACTCACTCGGTACCGGCAAGATGTACACAGTCGGTACATGGTCCCGGAACAGAGACTGCCTGTGGAATATCTCGAAGAAGAAGGATATTTACGACAATGCCTGGATGTGGCCAAAAATCTGGCAGGGCAATCGTGATCAGATCAAGGATCCTGATGTCATTCACCCGGGACAAAAATTGAAGATTCCACCAAAGGGTGAATTGTCAAGCGAGGAAAAAGCCGCCGCAAATTCGTACTACCGGCGGAAGATCGGAAGCTAGGGAGTTAGCACTCTTCCCTTGAAACACCGGTCACACGTTTACGGAACCTCCTTTCCTGAACCAGGGAAGGGGGTTCTGTGTTTTAGAGACAGCAATTCCGTACAAGAGCGAAGGAGGCCTCTTTGACAGAGAAGAAAATCCGCATTGAAGGTGTTGATACTCTCGGGTTGTTGGGCCTGCAGGATGCCAACCTGCAAGTCATTGAACGTCGATTTGATTCGCATATCACTGTTCGCGGCGACATGATTCTTTTGAAAGGCGAACAGGCGGAAGTTGACCAGATCGAACGCGTATTCAAGGAACTGACGTTCATCTTGAACAAGAATGGGAACCTCACGATCAACGACGTTGACACAATTATTGATTTGGTGAAAGGAAACGGCGAACCCGCTCTTCCCAAATCCGTTACAGCATCATTCACGCGGGATGAACTCGACAATGTTATTTTGTACACGAAGAATTCCATCATTCGTGCGAAGACGGCCGGACAACGAGAATATCTTAAGTTTGTCAAGAAAAATGATATTGTGTTTGCAGTGGGTCCAGCGGGAACAGGCAAGACCTACATGGCGGTGGCAATGGCCGTTGCAAGCTTGAAGAATCATGAGATAACGAAGATCGTCTTGACGCGGCCCGCGGTTGAGGCGGGCGAAAGTCTCGGGTTCCTTCCGGGTGATCTCAAGGAGAAGATTGATCCGTACCTCCGCCCTTTGTACGACGCGCTGGATGATATGCTGCCCGCGGAGAAACTCAAATCGTACATTGAGAAACGGGTGATTGAAATAGCTCCTCTTGCATACATGCGCGGAAGAACTCTGAACAACGCCTTCGTCATTTTGGACGAGGCACAGAATGCATCAGCGATGCAGATGAAAATGTTCCTGACGCGTCTCGGCCCGAATTCACGCGCAATTATTACAGGCGATGTTACGCAGATTGACCTTCCGAGTAAGGCCTCGTCTGGTCTTGTGCAAATCCAGGAAGTGTTGCGCGGTATTGAGGGGATTGCCTTTGCCTACTTTGACAGGAATGATGTTGTGCGCCATCGGCTGGTGAAAGAGATTATCGATGCATACGACAAATACCATAACGGGAATTCGACCACGCCTCCAGCGTGAGAACAGTTTTACAGTCCTTTGCGCTTTGCGCGCTCCCAAAGCTTGTCCATTTCTTTGAGCGTTGAATCCTGCAGTTTGATCCCTTTTGCGCTCATTTCCTTCTCGATGTACTGAAAACGGCGCGTGAATTTTTGGATGGTTGCGCGCAGCGCATTCTCGGGATTGATATCCAGAAAGCGGCCATAGTTCACCAGAGCAAACAAGAGATCCCCGAATTCCTCTTCCCGTCTGCGTTTCGATCTCTTCGCCATGGTTGCTTTCAGTTCACTCATTTCTTCCCTGACTTTTCTGATCGCTCCGTCGACCGAAGGCCAGTCAAACCCGGCATGAGCAGCACGTTCCTGAACACGGAGAGCGCGCTGAAGGGCCGGAAGCTGTCCCGGAATGCCGTCCAGCATTGATTTTCGCCCCTCTTTCATCTTGAGTGATTCCCAATCTGCCATTACTTCATTTGCAGTCCGTTTCTTTTGTCCAGATCCGAAAACATGCGGGTGCCGGTCGATGAGCTTCTTGGTGATTCCATCGAAAACTTCTTTGAGCGAGAACTCGCGCGATTGTTCGGCTATCGTTCCGTGCAGGACGATATGAAGCAACACGTCGCCGAGCTCCTTCCGGAGTTCATTCATATCGTTGTTGTCGAGCGCATCCACCACCTCATATGTTTCTTCAATCAAGGCATGACGAATCGACTGGTGGGTTTGTGCCCTGTCCCACGGGCATTCTTTGCGAAGACGTCGCACGATGCCGACAAATCTTCTAAACTCCTTTGCCGGGATTTTTGGGTATCGGGTCATTGACTGGTCCATTGTTGTGAGTTGTCCGTCAACCTATCGAAATCATGGATGAGTTTCAATTCACAGAATGGAATGTCTTTTGGGCATTTTCTATATTGTCTCCACACTTCTTTCCGATACCAGGAACGATATGAAAACTAAGTTTATCATCGGTGCAATCGTTGCACTCTGTGTGGCGCTTTTCGCACTGCTGAGTCGCTGCACACAGGAAGTTTCGCTGATCCTGCTTGGCGGGCAAATCTATACCGGAGATGAGAAACAGCCTATTGCCCAGGCGTTGGCAATCAATGGCGGGAATATCGTCGGGGTTGGAACGTCAGAAGAGATTCTTGACGAGTTCTCGTCGGGGCATCTTGTTGAGCTTGAGGGGAAGCCGGTTTTTGCGGGGTTTATCGATGCCCACGGGCACATGGAAAACCTCGGGAGTTTCATTCGTAATCTTGACCTCAAGGGGACAGCATCCATTCAATCCATCCAAGAGAAAGTCAGGGCCAAGATTGGCACTATCGACTCGAGTGAATGGGTCCGCGGGCGTGGCTGGGATCAAAACCTCTGGCATGACAAGGTTTTCCCAACCAAGGATCATCTTGATGCAGTGTCCGGCGGGACCCCGGTTTATCTGGAGAGAGTGGATGGTCATGTTGTTTGGGTCAATTCAAAAGTGATGGAGATGGCAGATATCAATGCTGAAACGAAAGACCCTGAAGGCGGGAGGATATTGCGCAATCGATCCGGTGAACCAACAGGGATATTTATTGACAATGCAATCACGTTGTTAGACAGCCGCCTCCCAGCCCCGACAAGAGCCGAGCGCACGAAGGCGATTGTTGCCGCACTGAAAACCTGCGTCAGCATGGGTCTCACCGGTGTTCACGACATGGGTGTGGACTTGGAGACGATTTCCATATTCAAGGACCTGATTGACTCCGGAGAGTTTCCCCTCAGGGTGTACGCAGCCGTGAGTTCTTATCAGGATGGGTGGAGCCACTACGCAAAATCCGGTCCGGAAAAAGACTATGGAAATGGGTTGCTGAATGTTAGAGCGGTGAAGGTTTATGCCGACGGAGCACTTGGCTCCCGGGGAGCAGCCCTTATTGGACCGTATTCTGATGATCCGACAAACAGGGGATTGACACTGACGAGCGAAAAAGCCCTCCGGGGAATAGTTGACACTGCGCTTCAGAAGGGATTTCAAGTTTGCACACACGCTATTGGAGACAGGGCAAACCATATTACATTGAATATTTATGAAGATGCCTTCAAGTCATTACATATCAATGGTTCAGACGTGCGATTTAGAGTTGAGCACGCCCAAATAGTTGCAGAGGAGGACATTCCCCGATTTGGACGTATCGGAGTAATCCCATCCATGCAGCCGACTCATTGTACTTCAGATATGTACTGGGCGGAGGAGCGTGTCGGTTCTGTCCGTATCAAAGGGGCCTATGCATGGAGATCCCTTCTGAATCAGGGCTCAATGATTTCTTCCGGTTCGGATTTTCCGGTTGAGAGTCCGAACCCGCTTTGGGGCTTTTATGCCGCGATAACCCGTCAGGATCACAAACGATGGCCAGTGGGAGGGTGGATGCCATCTCAAAGAATGTCGCGCGACGAGGCACTAAAGTCGTTTACCGCCTGGGGAGCACACGCGGCGTTTCAGGAAAACGTCAAAGGGACGATAGAGGTCGGCAAATACGCTGACGTGGTAGTTCTCTCCAAAGATATCATGACGATTCAAGTGGAAGAGATTTTAACGACAGAAGTCGTGATGACAATACTCGGCGGTAAAGTTGTTTATTCCCGCGACAAGGGTCAACAGGCGCAGTAAATTTGTGAGCAACCCGGAACTTATCGAGAAAAGAAACTTCAAGATCAATGTTCTTGAGGGAGCGCTTTTCATCGCCGGAGGATCGTTGCTTTCTCCGCAAACAGTCTTGCCGGCACTTGTTCTCCGGCTTGGCGGGAGCACGGTTGAAGTCGGGCTCATCAGCGTGATTACATGGTTCGGACTTTTTCTGCCTCAGATTTTCGCGGCGCGGTTCACGCAATCCATGGCATGGAAAAAGCCGTGGGCAATCCGTGTCGGTGTTGTCCAACGTGCGGCTGTTCTGATGATCGGCCTTGTGGTGTTTTTTCTCGCAGAACCGCTCCCGAATCTTGCGCGGTTCTTCCTTTTGTTGTTCT
>CAZJYO010000085.1:0-474 GCA_964550275.1 uncultured Chitinophagales bacterium | reverse complement strand
GGTATCGCAACGCCCGGCTGGTTTGATATGTTCACCAAGCTCACCCCGTTGCGCAAGAGGGGACGGCTGACAGGAATAAAGAATTCGCTTGCGGGCGTGTTTTCATTTCTCTGCGGACTCTTTCTCACATTTCTTCTTGGGGCGTTTTCATTTCCGTTGAGTTATTCCCTTGCGTTGTTCGCCGCTTTCGCTTTACAGACCGCATCAATCATTGTGCAGAGCCGGCTGACCGAGGAATATCCGAGCGACGTTGCTCCACGATATGCTTTCAGGGAATACCTGACGCATCTTCCGCAGATTTTCAATCGAAACAGGGACTTCAGGTTGTTCCTTTTTTCGACATCGTTTCTTGTGATTGCTTCGATGCCTCTCGGTTTTTTTACGACGTATGCACTGCAACACTTTCATGTTCAGGAGTCGATGATTGGCGAGTTTACTATGCTGATTGTTTCCGCGCAAATTGTAAGCGCCCTC
>CAZJYO010000084.1:5598-10016 GCA_964550275.1 uncultured Chitinophagales bacterium | reverse complement strand
GGCATGTGGCAGTTCATGAAGGGAACCGGGAAGCTCTACGGTTTGGAAGCAAATTACTGGTTCGATGAGCGACGTGACTTCGAGAAGGCAACACGTGCCGCGGCAAGACACCTCAAGGACCTCAACGAAGAATTTGGTGATTGGTATCTCGCACTTGCGGCGTACAATTCCGGAGCGGGAAGAGTCTATCGCGGAATCAGAAGGAGCGGCACAACAGATTACTGGGCGATGCGCAGACATATCCCGAGGGAAACGCGCGGATACGTTCCGCAATATATCGCTGTAACGCTGATTGGATTGAACCCTTCTGATTTCGGATTCGGCCATATCGTTCCTGACGCACCTCTTGAATATGAATTTGTCAGCGTTGATGACTGTATCAGTCTTGAAGTTCTTGCTCAATGCGCGATGACAACGGAGGAAGTTCTGCGCGATTTGAATCCGGAACTTATCCAGTGGTGTACACCTCCGGCAACGGAAGGGTACCGCTTGCGCGTTCCCAAAGGCGCTTCGACGGTGTTCGCGGCCAACTACCAGCAGTTGTCCAATGACCAGAAGCTCAACTATGTCACACATGTCGTCAAGCGAAAAGAATCATTGAAGTCTATCGCTTCGAACTATGGAATTTCACAGCAGGTGATAAGAGAAGCGAACCGGATGAAATCGGCAAAGGTGTCTGTCGGAAAAACACTTGTGATCCCTGTTCGCCGCGACGGCCAGGACGGCGCGATGATTGCGGCGGCTTCATCCCCGGAAACACCGGTGGCACACACGCCGATTCGTGCCAGACGAACCAAGGTTCAAAAACAAACCACAGCGCCGCGCCCGACCGTTCATCACGCGCCGGCAGTCGTAGAGACCAAAGGCAAAACGAAGCTCACGTACAAAGTGAAACGCGGAGATACGATCGGGCATATCGCAGAATGGTATGAATGCCGGGCGGCGGATATCAGAAATTGGAATGACATTTCGTACAGCCGCGCGATTCAGGCAGGAACAACGCTGACCATTTGGGTGAAGAAAGACCAGGCGCAACGCTTCGCCTCGATTGACAAGATGACGTTTGAAGAAAAACAGGGCAAAGCCGCTCCGCGCAAAGCCGTTACCGAGGAAGCAACAACGGATGGCGCCTCGACATATGTAGTGAAGTCAGGTGATTCCCTGGACAAAATAGCCCGCGCAAACAACGTCAGCGTTTCCCAGTTGCTTCGCTGGAACAAGCTTCGCTCCAAAGTCATTCAGCCGGGCCAGGAACTTCTCTTGTACGCTGAAGCAAAGGGGCTCGTCGAAACCGCTTCCACGTCAGCGTCGCAGAAATCGGATCATGCAAAAAGCCGCGTTGTCCATGTTGTGAAGAAGGGCGATACGCTTTGGGACATCGCCCGGCTCTACAATGTTGATACGAAGATGGTGATTGCCTGGAACGACTTGAAGCGGCAGAAGATCTATGCAGGGCAGGAGTTGATCATCTACCGGAACTGACCTGTCAAATCTTTCGTGATATCCTTTTGAGAGCGCCCGTTGACCACAAGGTTGACGGGCGTTGTTTTTCCTGGACCAAGTCTTACCACCAAGGCACGAAGTCACGGAGGTTTTCGGCTTGGTGTGGTGGTGTCTTCGTGGTGGATTTTCTTCCTGGCCCTGCGAGCGTTTTGTGCCTATCATTCCTTGACTTTCCATCCCATTCAGGATATATTGGCCTGCGTCTATCGGCGCTTGTCCACCGCGCCATTTACAGTCCTTATCCTTCCCTTACAGAATGCACTTTCGGTACTCTGTTGTCACATTTTTGACAATTGTTCTGTTGCTGTTCGCCGGATTCTCCCGCGCCGGGGAACGCGAACGGCGCTTGTTGAATCCTCTTGATGATACCGACAGGAACTACACGTCTGTAGGGAACATCGGACTCACCATCAGCAACTTTGGTACTGTCGGAACAAGAAATTCCTACTGGCCCGACCAGCCATCGTGTGAATACCCGCGCGGCAGTCGTATTGAGCATATCTATCAGGGCGGGTTGTGGGTAGGAGCAGTCTCGAGAATTTCCGGGCAACAACTTGTCAGTACTGGTGCAAACGATCGCGCTTCTGCTTCGCGCATCGGCGCCGGTTATGAGCTTACCTCGGAAGAGGGTGCAACACTCACCCAACTGTCATCCCTTCCCGAATCACAATATTTCAATGAAAACGCGGTTAGCCATCAGGATTATCTCGGCGATTACTCTGACCTGAACCGCTCCAATCCTTCAACAGGCGATACAATTCCTGAACATATTCCGATGGGGCTCCAGATACATCAGGAAAGCTATGCCTGGAATTTTCCCTTCGCTGATTTCTTCGTTATTCTCAACTATACGATCTACAATGCCGGTCTTGATACGCTTGACTCGGTGTACGTCGGCTTCTGGAATAATGCTGTCGTCCGCAATACCAATAATGTCCGTCCGAGCACTCCCGGCTATTTTGATCATGGGGCGAATGGATTGCTCGATACACTTCGGATGATGTACAGTTTTGATTTCGACGGTATTCCTACGCCGCCTGCGGCAGATAGTTATGTCGGCGTAAAACTTCTTGGGGCTGATCCGTTTCCTCCCGGCATAGACTCACTCTCTCAACTTCGAACCAAAACATTTTACAACGCGTGGCGATTCCGTAGTTCCTCCGGCGATGCCGCGTATTTTTCCCCGGCGGATGACGCGGAAAACGTGGCCGGGGCAAGAAGCCGGTACGATCGCCTCGCCTCGTCGTTGGCTCCCGATAAAATTGCTTCACTGAGAACCCGCGCGGACAATATGACGACGTTACTTTCCGCGGGTCCGTTCAAGACGCTGTACCCCGGCGACTCAATGAAAGTTGTGTTCGGAATTGTCTGCGCGCGCAAGGATGGGACGGCACCGGCGAGTCAGGATACGCCGGAACAGCGCGCGACACTGGTTTCCAACAGCGGGTTCTGTCAACAGGCCTATGACGGCGAAGATATCAACGGGAACAACCTGCTTGATCCGGGGGAAGATCTGAACGGCAATGGGCGCTTGGATCATTTCCAACTGCCGCAACCGCCGCGCCCGCCGAAAGTACGCGTCGAAGTGGAGGACAGAAACATCGCCGTGTATTGGGATAAGACAACATCGGAGAGTTCCATCGACCCGATTACCCAGGAAATGGATTTTGAGGGATACAGGGTCTACCGGTCGAACGCGGGCGATGATTTCAATAACGTCGAGGACCTGTTGTTATCACTTTCTCTTGCCGGCGAATTCGATACGCCGGGGAATTCCGTGGGATATAACACCGGCTTCAATGCCATCAGTCTCACGACGCCCAAGACATTTCCGGGAGACACGGTTGCCTATTGGTACCGTTTTCCTCCGCTCGGCACGAACGTTGCCCATTTGAATGGTTGGCAATACCTGTACGGGGTGGCGGCTTTTGATCGTGGCGATTCAGCAACCGGCATCACTTCATTACAAAGCAAGACGGAAGTACGAAGAGTCGTTGCCGGGACGCCGCCGACATCTGATCGATTTACGGAAATCGGCGTGTACCCGAACCCGTATTATGTGAACGCGGTCTGGGATGGCGTCGGAGAACGAACGCGCAAGATGTATTTCTACAATCTTCCCGCGCGTTGTGAGATTCGGATATACACGTTAGCCGGGGATATTGTGGCCCAGCTTGATCATGATGCGGCGACATACAACGGCTCGGATATCGAATGGTTCAGGCGCTTTGGCGCGACGGGAACAACCCCGCAATTTTCCGGCGGCGAGCATGCGTGGGACTTGATCACGAAATTCGACCAGGCGACTGCCACGGGAATGTATTTATTCAGCGTTACGGATATTGAAACCGGCGACATCAAGACAGGAAAATTTCTCGTCATCAAGTGATTTGACAGTTTTTATCAATCGGAGGATTCACCATGAAAACCATGAAAACGCTTTTTGCTCTTATCGTTGTCCCGCTGACAATGGCATGGGCACAGCCGGAGCTTTCTATCAAACAATTACAGCAGGTGCCGTTTGATTCCCTGCTCGTTGCAGACGCTTTGCAGAACAGCGTCCCCGGCAGGTGGACACTGCAGACATCGCCGTACAACGGAAGCACGGTGACGGTGACAGCGCTGTGCGTCGTGCCGGCAAAAGTGTTGACGTTCACCGCCGCTGGATTCACCATGCTTCTTCAGGATACGGGAACGGTGAACAGTTGGGGATACATTTTTGTGCGTGTGAACTCGCCGACAGACAGCGCGCAAATCATTCTCGACGGCTTCCTGAATGTTGAACGAGGCGATATCATCAAAATCACGGGACTTGTATCGGAGTTTCCTACAACAAACATGAATAGCCTGACACAGTTCCAACCCATTGCAGGCAATCCCATTCAAATTCTCGGGAGTGCGCCGGTTCCAGAGTT
>CAZJYO010000084.1:0-5588 GCA_964550275.1 uncultured Chitinophagales bacterium | reverse complement strand
ATGTCACTCTCTGATTTCTACAACGGAGTATTTCCCGGCGGGACAGTTTCTTACAGCGGAGGCGAAGCCTTCGAGGGTTGTCTTGTGCAGTTCACCAACCTCACGGTTGATGCCCGCGTGAATACGGCACGCGGAACATTCAGTGTCGTGGATGGAGAGGGGAATCAGATTACGATGTATGATGCTTCGCGGTTCTTTACGCTTGGTCACGGCGGCACAACGCCATTCCCGGCTGACACACAGTGGACGAGAGTCTATCCCGTTGTCGGCTCGCGCATCGATACTCTGCGCGGGTTTATCACCACAGTTTCCGGAAGTGAGAGCCCGCGAGGGTACAGGATCGCGCCGATTTACTATGGTGATGTCAAGATCGGCGTTATTCTTCCAAGCGTGACCACTCACCGCCGGAATCCCATCGTTGTGCATCCGGACAGCGTGCCGCGTATTACATGCCGGGCTATACGGCAAACGGGCGGCTATCCGATTGCCAGTGTGAACCTGAATTATAGTTTGAATAACGGGCCCTTTGTGAGCGCCCCGATGACGTTCAATCCGATTGACAGTACATACGGTGCAACCATTCCCAACCAGCCGGAAAACACGTTCGTTCATTATTTCATTCAGGCGGTTGATACGGCAGGGAACAGGGCGAACCTTGCCAGCTCTGCGTTTGGCGGCGCAGCATCCGATACGTCAAAGGGGTTCTTCTTCTATACGTCATTGAATCGTCCGCTGACCATCAATGACATTCAGTACACGCCGTACCTCAACGGAAGGGCCGCGTATCTTGGCGCCCAGGTTTCGGTCTCGGGTGTTGTCACGGCGGATACGGCGCACATCGGAATCTCACCGTTGGGAACGGGAGGCACAAGCGCCTGGTATATGCAATCTGGTGCCGCTCCTTGGAACGGCCTCTGGATCGTCGGAGCTGAATCAACGCTTGCTGGTCTCCATAACGGAGACAGCATTACGGCCACGGGCTTTGTGAGTGAGGATTTTGATGTCACGCGGTTGTCAAGTGTTTCTTACCCGGTAACGGTTCATACCACGGGGAATCCTGAACCTGCATCCGCGGTTCTTCCGACATCCACGTTCGGACCGACCATTGGCAATGGAAATCCGGTCGCAGAGAAATGGGAGGGAATGCTTGTTACCCTGAACAATGTTCGCGTGAGCTCGATTGATCCGGTGTTCTCCGATCCCACAGAGTTTGAGGTTGATGACGGAAGCGGACCGGTCATCGTGCGCCGGGATGGCACCCATAACTACTCCAATGTTCCCGCGGATACGGCATTCGGCAAGACACTGATCAAGCTGAATGACCGGATCTCATCGCTGACGGGTGTCATCTACTTCAGTTTCAACAGATACAAGATCGTGCCGAGGAGAAATGAGGACTTCGGTACAATTACTTCCGTGGATGTAACACGGGATGAGTCAATGATTCCTCAGACGTACAGTCTTGCACAAAACTACCCGAACCCGTTCAATCCATCAACGATGATCGTGTACCAGCTCCCGTCCAAGAGTACGGTCTCGCTGAAGCTCTACAATATTCTCGGCCAGCAGGTCCAAACCCTCGTGGATCAGGTTCAGGAAGCGGGCCAGTACACAGTTCGGTTCGACGGAGCGGCATTGTCCACCGGCGTGTATTTCTATCAGTTGCAGGCGGGTCAGTTCACGCAAGTCAAGAAGATGATGCTTGTAAAATAAGTCTTGCGTTCGAGAACCGGACATATCAGCATTTGGCTTTACGCTTCTGTGGCGGCGTTTCTTTTTCTCTCGATAAGTTGTCGGGAAGAGATAACAGATACGCCGCTTCCGAATCAGCAGCCGCAGACGTTCCTGTGGCTCTTTCCTGATTCCACAATCGGAACGGGGATTAGCCGCCAGCGATTGCATTGGTGGGGGGAAGACCCCGACGGGATTATCCAGGGGTATCTGTTCTCCTATCTCCCTGCCCAAATGAACGCGCTGCCTTCACCGGACACGTTGCGATACTCCTGGCTGATGCGGACCGACACGCTGATCGCTTTTCCGCTGGACACGCTTTTCCGCTACTACACCGTGTTTGTGCGGGCAGTTGACAATACGTTTTCCGCTCTTCCCGCGCAAAGCGAAGTCCGGCTTACCCCGTCGCCATACTGGGACAAGAACAACAACGGCATCTTTGACGGAACGGACGAGTCCCTCCCGGCACTCACGGGTGCGATTGACCAGAACGCGGCGATTGAAACATTTCCTGTCCGGAATACTCCCCCGACCATTGTGTTCGCGCAAGACCCGAATGATCAGACTCTCGGGCTCAAACAACCTGACACAACATATACGGTCGCAACATTTTCGTGGAAGGCATCGGATCCTGACGGCGACAATACTCTTTCGTCGTACCGTATTGCCTTGAATGATACGAATGCTCCGGGGGCCTGGCTTTCGGTTCCCATCCGGGACACGGTCGTGACGCTTGTGGTGCCGCGTGCCCGCAGTGACGGTGCAGGAAGTGAAGTAACTGCTGATGTGTATAGCGGAAAGTTCCTGGGCCGTCAGATGATTGGCGAGCTCCCCGGACTCCGGCTCGATGCTCTCAACGTTCTTTACGTTCAGGTGAAGGATGTTGCAGGGGAATTTTCTCCGACAATCACCATGCCTTCTGGAACACAACATTGGTTTGTGCGGAAGCCAAGAGGAAGCGTGTTGCTGGTTTCCGACTACATAACGTCTGACAGCAGTGCTGCGGTTTCGACATATCGTTCAGCGTTGGCCGGGGTCCCCGGCGGACAATTTACGGCCGTGGATCAGCTGAACATTGGTCGCGGGCTCACGGCAAACGATAAGCGTATTGGCAAGCTTGGCGCATTAGTGCCGCCATTTGTCGATCCGGCCCTGATCTATACATTCTTGTTGTACGATTACGTCATTTGGTACACCGATCAGTTCCCGAGTCTTGGCGTCGCCCAGCTTTCGCTCTTTACGTACACGCAAGAGGGAGGCAAGCTGATTTTCTCCACGACATTTGAGAACAGTGTTGATCCGCGCGGGGCGTTGCGTGACTTTGCGCCAATCGACAGCATTAGCAGCGTGGATCTTTCGCCAACGAGGCCGCCGATTCCACCGCCGGTCGCAGGGGATACGCGCGTTCCCGCAAACTTCATTGTGAACAGCGACAGCAATTCTCCTGATCAACCCTATCCGCGTCTTGCATTCAACAATACACCACCGAACCATTTGATTTTCATGCGTCCGATTTACCGTCGTTCCGATGCGCGCTATTTGTACCGCCTTCAGGCGGATACCAGAGTTCCCCAGCGTTACTTAGGGATGCCGGATGTAGCCGTGGCCGACGGAATCAGGCGCACGATATTTGTCGGGTTGCCGCTCCACCTGCTCAACAACACTGATCCCAACCTGGCAAACCCGGATGGTCTTTCTGCGTTCTTCTCACGCGCCTTGCTCCAAGAATTCGACCCCGCTCACCGCATAGATAGAACGAAGTACTGATGCGGATCTTCCTTTTTCTCATCGCTCTTGTTTCTCTCAACGTATCAGATTCTGTTGCCCAAACAGAAAGGGGCCGTCTTGAAGCAAAAGTCATTGATGCCAAGACAAAAGAAGAACTCCCAGGCGCGAATTTTGTCGTCAAGGGAACCTACTACGGCGCCACGAGCAATATCTCCGGTGATGCAAAGATCGAAAATATCAATCCTGGCAGTTACACCGTTGAAGTGTCGTTACTGGGATACAAGGTTGTGCAGTTCACCAATGTGAAGATTGAGGGGGGCAAAACAGCCCGCCTCGAAGCAAAGATGGAGGAAACAGTTCTCGCATTGGAGAATGAAGTTGTGATTGTGGGTGAGAAGCCGCTGTTTGACATCGAAGAGACCTCCAGCCGGCGCAGTATCGAACAGCAGGATATCCAGGCGGCCGCGGTGCAGAACGTGCAAAACATTGTGTCACTGCAGACCGGCGTTGTTCAGGCCGATAACGAGATCCATATTCGCGGCGGACGCTCATACGAAAATGCGTATCTCGTTGATGGTATTTCCGTGCAGGACCCGCTCGCGGGAAATGGATTCGGTTTGCAGGTGAGCCCGACATCAATTCAAGAAGTCGAGGTTCTCACCGGCGGATACAATGCTGAGTACGGCCAGGCAACGTCGGGCATTGTGAACATCACGACACGGGAAGGGTCGGATCGGTACAGCGGCGCGATTTCCTATAAACTGGATCACTTCGGCTTCAATGACGATTCCCGTGAAAACTGGAATACGGATATTCTCGACCTGAGTTTGAGCGGCCCTGAGCCGATTACGACGTATCTCCTTCCGTCAATCGGTGTGCAGATCCCCGGCTCGCTTTCGTTCTTCGGAACGTTTTACGGAAACCAGACGGATGGATACACGCGCTGGGTGGAAATGATAGGTCCCGGACGCAGCCCCGTCGGTTATGAAGCGATAGCCCCCAACCAGTTGTACTCGACAATTTACGGCGGGTCGGAGTACGCGCCGCGCCGCGCAAACAGCTACTCCGTTCTGGCGAAGCTCACATACAAACCGGTGGCGACATTCAAACTGGGATATACGTTCACCCAGTCCGTTAACATTGATCAGAACACGCAAACAGTGCAGTCAACATTGGAGCGTGTTGAACCAAACCCCGGCTATCAATACTTGTTCCAGTACATCCCCGACAGCGCGAACACGTTTACCCAACGCAACATCCAGAATACTGTTTCGATTACGCATACACTGAGCAACCAGACATTCTACGAGGCGCGGTTCAGCCGGTACACGGCACATGTACGCGGAGACGCCAACGGGAAAAATTTTGATCAGTACATTGAACCGGCGGATATTGTCACGTATCCCATCCGTTATTACAACCAGGAGACCGATACGGTGGGTGTTATTCCGGGAGACGGTTTCTACGACATCGGGGCGCCGACCTCGTGGCGCGATCACTTCGTGGATGAATTTGCGTTCAAGTTTGATCTGACGAATTACTTCAGCGAAAGAAACAAGTTCAAGGCGGGCATTGAAACGCGTTTCTCCAGCATGCAAATTGCAGACCTCGTCAGGCCGTGGGTAAAGCCCCTCGGGTTCGACAATGATATTTACGCGGTTTCACCGGCGCAGGGTGCGCTCTATGCGCAGGACAATATCACGCTGAACGGGATGATCCTGAACTTTGGTTTTCGCCTGGACTATTGGGTTCCCGGAAAATATGTTGATGATGTAGCCCGGGATACTTCCTCGGCGCTTATTGTTCCGATTGCTCTTCGCCAGCAATATCTTGAAGATACGTTTCCGCTCTTTGGTTACCGTGCAAAGGCGCGCTTGAGTCCCCGCCTCGGCATTTCACATCCGGTTTCAGACAACCAGACACTGTTTTTCTCGTACGGACATTTTTCGAAGCTTCCGCGTCCCCAGTTTGTGTATTCCAAGTTGACGCGCACCAGCGTCCGCTCGAGTCTTCCTGTGGGTAATCCCAACCTTAATCCGGAAACCACCATTGCGTACGAACTCGGGATACGCAATCAGCTTTCCGGCAATGATGTGTTGACGGTAACGGCGTATTACAAGGTTATCTTT
>CAZJYO010000083.1:0-10107 GCA_964550275.1 uncultured Chitinophagales bacterium | reverse complement strand
ATTGCCGAGCTATTTCTACCGAGGCTGAATCCCGGAAGAGCTCTTGACATTTCCGCCTGATTTCGGTAGCGTTTCAGGCGTTTGGCTTCCACACCACAACATTCGGGGCAGTCATTGAAGATCGGCCGGCTATTCTGGGGTGTGTTCCTGATTCAAACCGGATTGCTCTTTGCGTTCGGCAAGCACATCCCTTTTGATTTTAGCTGGGCGGCCCTCTGGCAAATCTGGCCCATCTCGTTAATCCTCATCGGACTTCTCTGGCTTGTTACAAACACCGCTCTGAGAACAACCATCGCTGTTGTCGCGGCAATCCTCCTGGGCACTTCTCTCTATGCCACAACCGGCTTCCGTTGGTGGGGACACGCCTCTGATGCATCGGTAGAGACGGAGACGGAAAAAAATATTTCCGCGTCATTTGACTCTACCATGAGCAGGGTAACCCTCGGCACCGGGTTTGGTGCCGGTTCATTTGAAATCAACGGGCTGACAGATGACCTTGTCTCTGCAATGACCCGGACGACAATTGGAACATGCACGATCAGCTCTGAGAAATCCGGCGATCATCAGGATGTGCGCGTTGAGTTCTCCGGGAAAAAGGATATCAGCTTTAAGAGGATGAAGAATATTGTCGCAATGAAGCTGAATCCGAATCCGGTGTGGGAAATTAATATCGATGCAGGAGCGTCGGAATTGGATTTCGATCTGAGTGCGCACAAAGTTGAACGCTTCACGCTGGATGCCGGCGCGACATCTCTCAAGTTGAAACTGGGTGACCTTGTTCCCGAACTTCGCGTGCGTATCGACATCGGTGCATCGGAGGTTCGTATTGAAGTCCCTGTTTCATCCGGTTGTGAAGTGAAACTCAGTTCCGGTCTAACCAGCAAACGTCTTTCCGATTTTGACGATGTTGGCGATGACGTGTACCGGACTCCAAATTTCGACAACGCCGCTAGCAAGATTTATCTGGTTGTTGATGCAGGGCTTTCGAGTATTCGTGTGGAACGGTATTGAATCTAACGCATTGCTGTACGCTTCATAACTCACAGTTCCTTTCACAACCATCGGAGTTACACACATGATATCATACAAGTTTCTGGCTGTTTGCGTGTTTGTACTTGCTGTTTGCCTCGTGATTGGCGGCTGTCCTTGTTCATCCTATCCGACGTAGCGCGATTGTGGCAATTTTGCGGGGACGTGTCATGCGAGACACGTCCCTGTTAGTATCATGTGTGCGTCCTCTCAAGCTAACCTCCAGTCTCAATCGCTTCGCATCGTCATCCGTTCGTTATGATGAGGTTCCGAACCAAGAACTTGCGACGCGCCCGGCAAAGAAAGGCGACATAGCTGACGGAAAGTGATGCCGTGTCCGAACAACATCAAAAGATTATTCTGTTTGACGGTGTATGCAATCTCTGTAACGGATTTGTCCGGTTCATTATCAGGCGGGATAACCGCAACGTCTTCCGATTTGGCTCACTCCAATCAGCCGCCTCTCAGACATTATTGCATCAATTCAATCAAACGGCTAAAGGCCGGGACTCCGTTATCCTGTTAGAAGACGGAAGGATGTTCTCCGAGTCTGATGCAATTCTGCAAATAGCCGAAGGGCTTGGTTTGCCCTGGCGGGTTGTTTCATGGGGGAGAATCCTGCCGAAATTTCTTCGGGACACAATCTACCGGTTGGTTTCAAGGTACAGGTATACTATCTTTGGTAAGCGTGACTCCTGCATGGTTCCCGCGAAAGAGTTGTTGAACAGGTTTATTTGAAGCAAGATACAGAACCCTCATGCCGACTGACGCAGTTGAAGTAGAGCGACTCATCAAGCTTTTTAAGGATCATTACAATGGTTCGCCCTGGCTTGACGTAACCATTGTTGATACATTGAAAAGTGTTTCCGCTGCTCAAGCCGCCCGAAAAATCGGAAACCACAATTCCATCTGGCAGATCGTCCGGCACATGATTGCATGGCGACACGCCAATCTCAACCGGATTCAGGGCGCCATTCATCACGCTCCAGCGAACAACTACATCGGGGAAATCACGGATTCCTCTGAACAAGCATGGAAATCGGAATTACAAGCCCTCGAAGAATCCCAGAAGGCCATCCTCTCGTATCTCTTATCAGGGAAGGATCTTGGGTTTGACGCTGTCTATCCTCCGAATTCGTTGACGTACTATGAACACATCCAGGCGATTCTTCAACACGATGCATATCATCTTGGACAAATTGTGCTTTTGAAAAAACTCCTTTCCTGAATTATCCATGACAAACGAAAAAGAATACGCTCTCGGGACTCACGATGCCGAGGTTGTGCGGCTCGGCGTTCAGCACAAATTGTGGAGTGCATCCGCGTTTTCCCTCTGGGAACGCGCGGGAATTTCCGCCGGGAAAACCGTGCTCGATATCGGTTGCGGTCCGGGATATACAAGCTATGATCTTGCCGGAGTAGTGACCTCGAAGGGGAAAGTCATTGCTGTTGATGAATCTGTCCGTTTCATAGAGCACCTGCGAAACCGGTTGCGCAATGACTCTGAAGTTTCCATCGAGCCGCGTGTCGGCGATGTGCAGAAGCTGGATCTCCCGGCAGAAAGTATTGACGCCGCGTATCAACGTTGGGTGTTGTGTTTTGTGCGCGACCCTGAAGCGGTTGTGCGCGGAGTAACAAAGGCCCTGAAGCCCGGCGGTGTGTTTGCAATCCAGGAATACATGCATTATGAAGGCATCATCCTTGCGCCGCAGAGCAAAGCGTGGGATCGTTTTGTTGAGATTGTCTCGGCGGCATGGAACGAACGTGGAGGTGATACGAAAGTCGGCATGAAACTTCCGGGCTTGCTCGCAAAACACGGCCTCCAGCCGGTAGAAATCAGTCCGCTTCACAGAGTTGCCCGTCCGCATACCCAGCTCTGGACATGGCCGACGATCTTTATCGAGACCTATGCACCAAAGCTTGTCGAAGAAGGGAGAATGACGGCGGCCGAGCATGAGGCGCTCGTGCATGACTGGAAAGAACGCACTGCCAACCCGAACGCGTTCTTCTGTTCTCCGCCGATGGTGGACATCATTGCAGTGAAAGCGTCGTTACGATGATACAACGCGGAAGGACGCGGTATCTTATTCTTGGTGTCGTTATATTGGGCGTATCTTCATTTGCTCTTCATTATTCGGGCAACAGCAACAGTACGTCGCAAACAGGAACTGATTCAGGTATGGCCAGGAATCCCCACTATTCACGCACCGACACATCGAAGCTTCACCTTTCCGACGAGGAATGGAAGAAGGTTCTTCCCGATGACGTTTATCAGATTGCGAGGAAAAAAGATACGGAGTATGCGTTCAGCGGCAAGTATTGGGATTTCGAGGGCATTGGTTCTTATTTTTGCGCAGCGTGTGGGAATGCACTGTTCAAATCCGATGCGAAGTTTGCCAGCTCCTGTGGATGGCCCAGTTTCTATGAGCCGTTGCGTGCAGGCAGTGTGACGCACAAACCCGATACCTCGCATGGGATGGAGAGGACTGAGGTCCTGTGCGGACGATGCGACGGGCACCTCGGACACGTTTTTGATGATGGGCCTCCTCCAACAGGCAAGCGTTTTTGCATGAACTCTCTTGTCCTTGAGTTCGAACCGGATTCGGATCGGTCAAAGCAGTAACTCTTCGCATCAATGGTTGAACGAACGTACCACATTGAGTTTGTCGAACATCCCGGCTACTTGCACGCCACGGTAACGGGAAAGAACACCAAGGGGAATATCATCCGGTACCTTTCCGAGATTCACGAAGAATGCATCAAGAGGGGGTTCGGCGCGATTCTGGTCGAGGAGAATCTTGTTGGATCGCGCCTGGGCGCCTTTGATCTTTATGATGTAGTGCGGCAAGGGAGCAAGGTGGTTCACCCCATGCTGAAGTTTATTGCTTTTGCCGATGTGAGTCCGCAAAATGATTTGGAAGCTATGAAGTTTGCACAAACAATTGCCGTTAACCGGTTGGTGAACATCAGGGTTTTTCAAACCGTGGAGGAAGCGGCTTCGTGGCTGAAGTCCATGGTCCGCCCGGAAGAAACCCCGGATCGCTAAAAGGCGAGATTGTCGCCGGCAATGACGTTCAAAGGAGAAACCATGTATCGAGTGATTTTGTATTTCCTGGTTTTTGTTTCGATTGCATCGCTTTCCGGATGCTCATCCTCCGGATTGGTCAATATGTGGCGAGACCCTGCGTACAATGAACCGCCGATGAAAACCATGCTGGTTATTGCAGTCAGGAAGAACCCGGCGAACCGGCGAATCTGGGAGGACGGTTTTGTTGCGGGGTTCGCGACGTATGGTGTAAAGGCCACGCCGTCATATCAGATTTTCAACAACGCAATTCCCGATACGCAGGCAGTGATCGAGGCCGTCAGGGAGCACAAATTCGAGGGGGTTCTCATCGCGAGAAAACTTTCCACGGATACGGTTGCCAATTACGTTCCCGGATATGTTACCACAGAGCCGGTCACCATGTACAACGGCTGGTCGAATATGTACTACACATATTACAGGGATGTGGAATATCCCGGTTACACCGAGACCCAGGAACTCGTTCGCCATGAGGTGAACGTGTGGTCAGCGGCCACGAAAGGGGGCCGGCTGGTTTGGATGGGGACTGGCGAATTCCTTGATCCAACCTCATCAGCCGAGACGAACAGAGAAATCACCGAGATGGTTTTGCCGGAACTTTCAAGCGGAAACCTGATCCCCCCTGTTTCGAAGTAGAAGCAACGAAGTTCACGGAAGGGTTTGTCATGCGATTGATACATATGTCTGTCTTTCTGTTGTCCCTTGGGATTCACGCGGTGGCAATTGCGGCTGGACCGACAGTCGTGTCAGTTTAACCCTCACGCAATTCCCGTTCGGCTCCATCATCAACAGATATTGTGATTGTTTTCGATTGCCCGATTAACACAGCTTCTGTGAACGCGGTGAGCTTTAAGGTCTTCGGACATTGGTCGGGCGTCCCGCAGGGAACGACAACATTTGAAAACGGTAACACCCGCATTCGCTTTACACCGAACCGTCCGTTTAATGCCGGCGAATATGTCATGGTGAACCTTGCAAAGGCGATCCAGGATACAACCGGCGCACCGATGGTCAAGGGGTATGCGTGGATGTTTTGGACGAAACCATTGCCGGGAAGTTTGGACCTGGAGGAAATTGATATTCTTCCAGTTCGCGAAACAGGAGAAGGTCACATTCAAACCTATGGTGCGTATGGCGGCGATTTCAACGGCGACGGCTCTATGGACCTTGCGATGCCGAATGAAATTTCCGCGGATGTCCGCGTCATGCTTAATGACGGCACCGGAGGATATTCAAACTTCACGATTGTGCCGCTTGCAAATGGAAGTGTCCCAAGTCCGAATGAAGGCGCGGATTTCAACGGGGACGGACTGTTGGATTACGGAGTGGGCAACGCCGGGAACGATCAATTCGGTGTTCTTCTTGGCGACGGGGCTGGCGGCTTTACAGTAAATACAAGCTATCAGGCCGCGAGCGGCGTGCGCGGTGTATGTATTCTCGATCTTGATGGTGACGGCGATTGGGATGCCGTCACCGCAAACCGCGGCTCCAGCAACATCTCGATTCACAAGAACAACGGAAACGGAACATTCGCACCCCGGGTCAACATTGATGCGAACGGCAGCGCAGAAACTGCATGCGCTGTGGCGGATGCAAACAATGACGGCGTCCTCGATGTGTTTGTCGGTTCCTTCAACAGTAATGAAATCGCGGTCATGCTTGGCGATGGTAACGGCAATCTTACATTCTCGGATGAGATCGGAGCCGGCGGAAAGCCGTGGATGCTTGCGGTTGGTGACATGAATGGCGATGGCAATGTGGATGTTGTCTCTGCAAATTCATTTTCCAACAACGTCGCCGTTGCCTACGGTGACGGCGCCGGCAACCTTGGAACTGCAACCACGTATGCGATTCCGAATTTTTCTCTGGCGATTGACGTTGGCGATATTGACGGCGATGGAGACCTGGACCTTGTGAGCAGTAACTACGGGAGCGGCGATTGGACAATCTTTGAGAATAACGGAACGGGCGGCCTGGTGTCGCCGAGAACGCTGAATGCCTCAACCGCAGGTTCCTGCGCAACACTGTACGACAGAGATAACGATGGTGATCTTGACATGACAGGGATTGATGAGATTGATGACTTGGTGTATATCTTTGAGAATCCCGGTGCGGCGTTTGCATATCCCATGAATGCCGGATGGAACCTTCTCTCGGTTCCGCTTGCTGTGACCGATCCCAGGACAACAACGCTTTTTCCTTCCGCAGTTTCCCAGGCATACCGATTTGATGGAATTGCGGGTTATGTTGCAGAGGATTCACTCAGAAACGGTGAGGGTTACTGGTTGAAATTTGCTACGGCGAAAACCGTCGGATTGGCTGGAGTGCCGATAGAAAGTGACACGATTGAAGTTCAGGCGGGTTGGAATCAGATCGGCGGATTGGCTTTGCCGGTTGCGACAAGTGCCATCACCACGATTCCTCCGGGAATCATCGATTCACAATTTTACGAATTCGGGTCGGGGTATGTCGCCGCTGACACTTTGCATCCGGCGCGCGGGTATTGGGTCAAATCAAGTTCCGCCGGTCAGTTTATCCTGAACGGCGCAGCTCCGGCAAGGATGAAAAAAGCGGGGAAGTAAGAAGGGTACAGCTAGTATTTCTCTTCAAACTCACCTGTCTTTTTGTTTTTGCGAACGTTGTTCCAGGCAAAACAACGTCCGTTCATGGCGATGTACACACCCGGTGTAAGGGTTTGAACGAATCCCAACGCGCTTCCGAGATTAAAGAGTCCGTCTGAGCTTCCGAATTTGTAGGGAATCATCGCACCCGTCAGAACAACCGTTTTCCCCTTTAGTTTTTCCCCCAGCATCTCTGCAGTAAGCTCCATTGTATCGGTGCCGTGTGTAATCACGATCCGGTCTTCGTTGCACTTGTTGCATTGCTCCAGAATCAACTGACGATCCGCGTCGGTCATTTCCAGACTGTCGATCATCATCAGGGTCCGGACTTCGACGTCCAGTTTGCACCGTCCGAGCTTCAACATTTCCGGCAGGTGCGTATCCTTGAAAAAAAGGGTTCCGTCCAGCTCGTTGTATTCTTTGTCGAACGTTCCACCCGTGATGAGTATGCGAATCGTCATGAAAAATCTTTCGTTGGTAATTTCATACGCCTGCGAAGCTACTGATAGGGGTTGTGAAAATCAAGGCAACGGGCAACGCGGTGGGGTCAGGTTTTTCAGTGACGTTCATTCCTTAAAAAAACTTCAGAAGGCGAGTTTCCCTTTTCTTTGTCCCTGTAAAGCCTTATATTTCAAGCACCTCAGAGTGAGGTCATGTTGCCCTCCTACACTTATGCTGTCTTGGAATGATAGAGTGATCCTGCGAATTCTTGTCACGGTTTTCTCTCTCGTCTCGCTTGCCGTCGCTCAACCGACGCAGACCTTGACCGTCGAACGCATTTTTGAAAAGCCCTATCTCGGTGGTGTTCGCTTCAGCAATGTTCAATGGTCTCCCGATGGAACGAAGCTTGCCTACCTTCGCGCCGACGCCACCCAGGATCACAAGGAACTCTGGCTGTTTGATCTCAAGAGCAGGAAGAAGGAACCCCTTCTCCGCGCAAGTGATATGATGGAACGGGCGCAAACATTCTCACGCGAAGAACAGATGATGCGCGAGAGAATGCGCCAGACGGATGTCGGTATCACGGCGTACACATGGTTTCCTGATGGAAAGGCAATGTGCATTCCACTTGGCGGCGATGTGTACAAGTACACGCTTGACACACGCGACGTTCGCAATCTCACGGCCTCGGGAGGTTCCGAGTTCGATTCGAAGCTCTCGCCTGACGGAAAACAGCTCGCGTATGTCCGCGACGCGGAATTGTATTGTCGCGATGTGGAAAACAACAGCGAAGTGAAACTCACTTCCGGGAGTACTGCCAAAATAAAAAACGGCGTCAGCGAGTTTGTTGCCCAAGAGGAGATGGACCGCACATCCGGTTACTGGTGGGCTCCGGATGGGAAACATATTGCGTATCTCCAGATTGATAACACGGCAGTGAAGGAATTCAACCTTCCCAATTATCTCACGCCTTACACGGACGTCGAGCGTCAGGAATATCCCAAGGCAGGCGAACACAATACCAGGGTCAAAGTCGGAGTTGTTCCGTCAGGAGGCGGCCAGACAACATGGATGAACCTTGGCGCCGACGATAACATCTATGTTGCCCGTGTTGACTGGCATCCCGATGGAAAGCATCTTGCAATTCAGCGGCAGTCGCGCAATCAGGATACACTCGATCTTTTACTCTTTGATGTGCAGTCGGGGGAACACCGTTTGGTGCTTCGTGAAACCGACCCCCGGTGGGTTACCCTTCATGACAATTTCTGGTTCATTCAACGCGGGAAACAATTCATCTGGTCTTCCGAGCGGAATGGTTTCCAGCATCTCTACCGATACGATCTTCAAGGAAAACTGATCGGTCAGGTGACAAAAGGGTTGTGGCAGGTGGAGAAACTGCTTGGATTGGATGAGGACGAATCAAGAGTGTTCTTTGTAGCGACGGAAAAGTCACCTATGGAACGGCATGTGTACGAAATTCGCATGGATGGTTCAAAACTGCAAAGACTTTCCAATGACAAGGGATGGCATGAGGCCATTGTTTCGCCGGACGGGGATTTCTTTGCTGATACATACAGTACTCTCACGCGACCCCCTTCATTGCGTGTTTTCAATACTGAGGGCGACAGGAGAGATGAAGTTGAAGCAAATGCCAATCCTGATATCGTGAAGTATGTTCTCCCGGTGCCGGAGTTTCTTGAGATCCAATCAGCTGAAAAAAAGAAGCTGAACGCGGTCATAACGAAGCCGTCGAAGTTTGATGCATCTAAAAAATATCCCGTGGTTATGTATGTGTATGGCGGACCGACCCAGCAAATCGTTCTTGATCAGTGGGGAGCGGGCGGTGGCATGGCCCGGTCGCTGTGGCATCGGATGATGGCTGAGCAGGGATACATTGTGTTTGCCGTTGACGGAGAAGGAACGCCAGGGCGGGGCCGAGACTTCCAAAACGGAGTCCATAAGGAACTGGGAACGCGGGAACTTGCCGATCAACTTGCCGGAGTTGATTACCTGAAGGCACTTCCTTTTGTTGACCCGGAACGGATCATGATCTGGGGGAAAAGTTACGGCGGATTCATGACGTGCGTGGCAATGTTCAGGGAATCGACGCCTTTCAAGCTCGGCATTGCGCTGGCTCCTGTTGCGGATTGGACAAACTACGATACGCACTACACCGAGCGCTATCTTGAACAGCCCCCGGAAAACAGCAATGGCTATCGTAAGAGCTCACCGCTGTTTTCGGCGCATTTGTTAAGCCGAAAGTTTCTTCTGGTGCATGGTGTTGTGGATGATAATGTTCACTTCCAGGATTCCATGCTGCTGGTCGAGGCACTTCAAAAGGGAAATAAGCAATTCGATTTCATGGCGTATCCGAAAAGCACGCACGCATTCAGCGGTGATGATGTGGGAACGCATCTGTACAATCTCTTGTCACGATATATCAGGGAAAACCTTTAGTCTCAATGCATTGATTGCTGGAGCATACTATGGCTGATACACTCACAATTACTGACAACAGGACAGGCAAGAAATACGAACTGCCCATTCGCGACGGTACCATCAAGGCGGTGGACCTGCGCCAAATCAAAACCGGTGATGACGACTTCGGTTTGATGACGTATGACCCGGCGTTTATGAACACGGCGTCATGCATCAGCAGAATCACGTATATCGACGGCGACAAGGGTATTCTGCGCTACCGCGGATATCCGATTGAACAGCTTGCCGAAAAGAGTAACTTCCTCGAGACATCGTACCTGCTGATGTACGGTGAACTTCCCACGAAGGAGCAGTATGAACGCTGGGTGCACAACGTAACCTATCATACGCTCATTCACGAGAACATCAAGAAGCTGATGGACGGTTTCCACTATGACGCTCATCCGATGGGGATGCTCATCAGTACGGTGGCCGCACTCTCGACGTTCTACC
>CAZJYO010000082.1:970-10112 GCA_964550275.1 uncultured Chitinophagales bacterium | reverse complement strand
ACTCGGCGAACGACCGGGACGGTCGTTCTACCGCATATGTGAGTGGGTCAGCCCTACCTGCAGCAGGCAGGCGTCCCGGCTGACCGATCGGCATCAAACTGAGACATTGCCTACGGAATCATTCCAAAACCCGATCGGGTCGCATTCGAAGAAAGACGGGCTCTCTCAGCATCTTATCTTTCGTCAGTGAAGCATATTGAACCTCGCAGAAGAGTCTTGGTTCGATCCACACAGTATTTGCTTCGTCGAGCGGCTTCTCTTTCACCGGTCTTCTCCCTTGCGGCAGCTTTGTCAATAGCTCCTTGATACTCTTCATGGTCTTTGTATCAAAGCCGGTTCCGACTTTTCCAACGTATCGAAGGGTCCCCCCTTCGGGCACTGCGATTTGGAGCGCGCCGAAATGTTGTTCACGGTCTCCCTTGCCTTTGGTGTAGCCAATGATGATACAATCGGTGCTCTGGCGCGTTTTGATTTTGAGCCACTGTGAAGAGCGCTTACCCGCCTGGTACGTGCCTGATTTGTGCTTCGCCATGATGCCTTCGAGGCCCATTGCCGCAGCGGCCTTGAACAATCCGGGGCCATCCTCCACAATATCGCTGACACGATACGGCGTATCGCGTTTGACGGTACTCGCAAGCCATTCTCTTCTCCGAAGAAGCGGCTCGTTGACGATCGCGCGGCCGTCGAGATAGAGGCAATCAAAGATATAACACACAACAGGCATCTGTGCGACCCCCCGTTGAATGGCGGACTCTGACGTTTGTTGCATGCGGTGGATGACATCTTTGAACACCGGCTTCCCGGCGCTGTCAAGGCAGACAATCTCGGCGTCAAACAAAGCTGAAGAAGCGCGGAATGCCCCGGCGGGAATCAACAGCTCCGGAAAGCGGGATGTGATATCCATTTTGTTGCGCGTAAGAATCCGCATCTCTCCCTCATCCACTGAAATCAGCGCACGAATACCATCCCACTTCACTTCGTAAATGTAGTCATCGGAAACGGGAGGAGTATCTGCAACATCGGATAGCATCGGTTCAATCTGATCTTTCAGCCAGTCAATCTGTGGCCTGTCTGATCGTTGAAGAATCCACTCATTCTCCTTCGTTCTGTGAATATTGTATTCCCCGCTGAGTTCCTTGCTTTGCAGTCTGAAATAAAATCCTTCCTTCTTCTCTTTTGTAACCTCATATTTCCCGCGCGCATACACCCACATCGTGCCGCCCCCGTACTCTCCTTTGGGTATTGCGCCCTCGAAGGTCAGATACTCCAACGGATGATCCTCTGTTGCAACGGCAAGCCGAATAATTCCCGGTCGAGGCGGCAAGCCCTTCGGAACGGCCCACGACTTGAGAACGCCGTTCTGCTCCAAACGAAGGTCGTAGTGAAGTCGTGAGGCATGGTGCCTGTGAACAACGAAAGAGTTGCCCTCGCCAAGAACCGGTGCCGGGGCCGGTTCGGGAGTTTTTGTGAACTCGCGTTTTTTGGAATATGCGGCAAGCGTCTCCGGAGCTTTGTGCTTCCCTGATTTCGGCAGTGTTTTCTTGTTGAGCGATTTTCTCTCTGTGTGCAGGTGCTCTGCATACGCGGCTATGCCATCCCACGCGTCGCCGTTGGCAAGAACCCGTCCGGGAACATTCGCAATTGTCAGCTCAGCAGGGCTTTCAAGTGTTTCAAGTTCCTCCCACCGCAACGGTGTTGAAACAGTTGCACCGGGCAAGCCGCGTACACTGTATGCCGAAACAATCGTTTGGGAATGGTGATTCCTGTAGATGTCCACCAGCATCTTGTCTTTCCGATGCTCTTTTTTGATATGAAGCGTGGTGGTCTTGGGATGCTTCTCGACAAACGGCTTTGCAATGTGCTGCGCGGTTTCAAACACCTTGTCAAAATCCCAGCGCGGCTCAATAGGAATGACGATATGCAACCCCTTGCGCCCTGTTGTTTTGACAAAAGGATGATATCCGAATTTTTCTATCTCCTCCTTGAATTCGAATGCGAGTTCCGCGATTTGCTGGAAGGTGAATGACGGGGGCGGATCGAAGTCAAAAACAAAGTAATCCGGCTTGTCAAAGTGCGGCGAGCGGGAATGCATCTGGTGCATTTCGATACAGGCAAGGTTCGCCAGCCAAACCAACACCGCTTCTTCACCGGCGAGAATGTAGTCCTTCTTTTCCTTGGATTGACCCAGCGTAACGTACTCAACCCAGTCGGGCGCCCATTCCGGACGGTTCTTCTGGAAGAACTTCTCTGCTTCAATACCGTCGGGGAATCGAACCAAGGAAAGTGGCCGGCCCTTCAGGTGGGAAAGAATCGTCGGCGCAAGCTTGAGATAGTATTCGATAAGCTCCGCCTTGACGATGCCATCCGCCGGATAGAGAACCTTCTCCAGATTGGAGAGCTCAATTGTTCTTTTTCCGACGCGGACGTTTTGTGAGGATCTGGGCATTTTAGAAGGAACTCATAGTTGATGAAAAATAATTAACTCACCGTTAAGAAAAAAATCCGTGCCGCGGGGAACTTATCACCAGGACCAAGGTTCAAACCAATACACAGGGACTTCAAAGGAGCAGACACCATTCATAGTGCGCTACCATTGCTTCATCCTGCTGTCACGGGACAGCATCAACAACATTCACAACTGGAGGATTCTCCTATGAAGGCAATAGTGGCTGTGGTACTCCTGGCCGTTTTCGTGGCCGGGTGCAACAACAAATCCGGCGAACTGGAGCAGCAGGTTGCTCAACTCCAGAAGGAAGCGTCGGTCTTGAACCAGAACCTCGCAGACCGTGAACAGTATCTCGACGAAGTCATCGGAGAGATCAACGAGGTCTATCAGGATCTCGAACAGGCACGCCACAAAGAGGGCGAATTTGTCCAGCTGACCTAATCCGGTGAAGTCATGGTGTACTCCACCACTTTTGAGGCCCGCAACGCGGTGAAACAGAACATCGAGTCCATCGGTGCTTCGCTGAAGGAAAACCGCAAGAAGATCAGCGATCTCCAGGCGCGGCTGAAGGGTTCAAAGTCCGAGCTTGCAAGTCTCAATACTCTTGTGGAAAATCTCCGGACGTCCCTCAAGGAACGCGAAGAAGCCATAGCGGCTTTGGAGACGCGCGTCAAAGGACTTGAAGCCGACGTTGCCGCCCAAAGCATCACCATTGCGGACCAAAACAACACCATTGCACAACAAAAGAAAGAGATAGGGACGGGCTACTATATCATCGGGACGAGGGAAGAACTCAGAGAAAAAGGAATCATCGAGGATGAAGGCGGATTCCTTTGGGGACTTCTCGGATCGACGACAACGCTTTCGAGCGGAGTGGATCAATCCCTGTTTACTCCCATCAGCAAGATGGATGACAAAGTACTCCACGTCAATGGTGAGATTGACGAGATTCTCCCACGACGTCAGGATGCATTCTTCACGACGACTCCGGCGGGTGAATTTTCCTCGGACCTGGCAATTGTTGAGCCCAACGGGTTCTGGGAAAGCAATTACCTCGTCATTGTTGTCAACTGACGCGTTCCGTCAATCTCCGACAAAGCCCGTTTCAGGAATGAAGCGGGCTTTTCGTTTTGAATAAGGTTGAATCTCACGCATCTCCCTCATATCTTTATCACAAACGAAACCAACACATCAATTCCTTCAGATGAATCTCTTCGTCGGAACAAGCGGATACAGTTACAAGGAATGGAAGGGGCCTTTTTACCCAGAAGACCTGAGCGACAAACAGATGTTGTCGTTTTACGGAACCCGGCTGAATACCGTTGAGATCAACAACACGTTTTACCGCCTGCCCAAAGAGACCGTTCTTGTGTCATGGGGTGAGCAGGTTCCGGAGAATTTCCGTTTTTCGATCAAGGCATCGCAGAAGATCACACACATCAAGCGGTTGAAGGACGTGCTTGACGAGACCGAGTACCTTTTCCGGATCGTGCGGGTTTTGGGAAAGAAGCTTGGCGTTGTGCTCTTCCAGCTTCCGCCGAATTTGAAGAAAGATTTGCCGCGCTTGCAGACATTTCTCAAGCAGGTACCGTCCGAAACACGCGTGGCCTTTGAGTTTCGCCATGCAACATGGTTTGACGAAGAAACGCTTGGGTGTCTCCGCGACCATAACGCATCCCTTTGCATCGCGGATGCGGATGATGAGTTGGAAGTGCCGTTCGTTTCAACTGCGGATTGGGGCTACCTGCGACTGCGAAGAGAGGGCTACACCGCGCCCCAACTTAAGAAGTGGCATGCGCGCGTGAACGAGCAATCATGGAAGGACGCGTTTGTGTTTTTCAAGCACGAAGACGCGGGAGCCGGTCCGCAGATGGCAGAGAAATTCTCAAAGCTGTAAGAGTTACGCCGAGTACGCCGTCGAAGCAGTAGTTCCGCCCCTGCCCGTCCAGTTTGTATGGAAGAACTCTCCCCTCGGCTTATCGATTCTCTCGTACATGTGCGCTCCGAAGTAATCGCGTTGAGCTTGCAAGAGATTTGCCGAGAGGCGTGCTGTTCGATAGCCGTCGAAGTAGTTGAGCGCTGTAGAGAACGCCGGAACCCACACACCATGCAAAGCCGCCGCACTGACGACACGCCGCCAGCCCATCTCCGCATCTTTGATTGCTTTTGTAAAGAATGGATCCAGCATCAGGTTGACGAGGTTTGGTTCACGATCAAACGCGTTCTTGATGTTCCCAAGAAATGCTGACCTGATGATGCATCCCCCGCGCCACATCATGGCAAGCCCGCCGTAATTCAGCTTCCAATCGAACTCTTCCGCCGCTGCGCGCATCAAGGCAAAACCTTGCGCGTATGAAATGATTTTCGACGCATACACGGCTTGTTCAAGGTCGTTCAGAAATGCCTGCTTATCCCCCTGGAATGCCGGGCCTTTACCCGTGAGCAACCCGGAAGCATGGACACGTTCATCCTTGAGCGCCGACAAACTTCGGGCATACACCGCTTCGGTAATCAGCGTCAACGGCACCCCGAGATCAAGGGCGGTGGTGCTTGTCCATTTGCCTGTTCCTTTTTGTCCCGCCGCATCAAGAATATGATCAACAAGCGGCGTCCCGTCAGCATCTTTGAATGCGAGAATGTCACGGGTGATCTCAATAAGGTAGCTGTCGAGCACTCCCGTATTCCATTTCTTGAACACTGTATGCATCTCATCCGGTTTCATGCCGAGCAAATCCCTCATCATCAGATATGCTTCGCTGATGATCTGCATATCGCCGTATTCAATGCCGTTGTGAACCATCTTCACAAAATGCCCGGCGCCGTTCTCACCAACCCAGTCGCAACAAGGAGTTCCGCCATCAACTTTGGCCGCAATGGATTGAAAGATCGATTTGATATGAGGCCACGCCTCCGGCGTTCCACCGGGCATGATTGAAGGACCCGTGAGGGCTCCTTCCTCACCACCCGAAACTCCGGTGCCGACAAACAACAGTCCTTTTCCGCGAAGTGAGTCCGTCCTTCGGATGCCGTCCGTAAAGTGCGAGTTGCCGCCGTCAATAATGATGTCGCCCTTATCAAGATGAGGAACAAGAAGGTCGATAAACTCATCCACGGGCTTCCCCGCCTTCACCATGATCATAATCTTGCGGGGCGACTTCAACGAGGAAACAAGTTCTTGAATTGAACGTGTGCCGATGATGTTCTTCCCTTTTGCCCTGCCTTCCATGAATCGATCCACCTTCTCGACGGTCCTGTTGAAAACTGCGACTGCGAATCCGCGGCTTTCCATATTCAGAACAAGGTTCTCACCCATAACGGCAAGTCCCACCAACCCGATATCAGCTTTTGCTTGCATGGACACGACTCTCGAAAAATGAATTCAAAAGGAAAAACCGTGGGAGAATATACTCTTTTTTTTGCAGGTCAGGAAATCACAGAAACGCGAAACCCAAGTTCGCGGAGGATGCCCGATGCCTCCTCCTGAGCGCGGGAAACGCGAACGTTCCAATGTGTGAACTCGTGTCTGGTTCTATAGTTACTTCGCAACCTTGTAAAGTAAATTCCACGTTCAGATAACGGTCGGTCTCCAACACGTCGCAGTATGCTATCATCCGCAAGAATATCATAAGCTGATAAGATCACAAAGCGAACAACATCCATTCCTGAGAGATTGGATGGAACAATAATATCTTGTACGATTTCCTGTTCGGAGACAGGGTGCGACGGTGACACGCGGAGGAATTTGCAGACCTCTTCATACACCATTGCAACAGCGCGGAGTCTGCCGTCCAGCGAATAGCCGGCGATGTGCGGTGTTCCAATCGTCACCCGCTGCAGAAGGTCACCATTGATTCCGGGTTCATTCTCCCACACATCCAGGATCGCGCCCGCAAGATGCCGAGAGGTGAGCGCATCAAGGAGAGCATGTGTTTCAACAACGCCCCCGCGCGCCGTATTGATCAGCACCGAACCTCGTTTCATCTTTTTGATTCTGCTCTCATCAAACAGATGATACGTTGCATCCTGCCCCGACGTTGTCAAAGGAACATGAACCGTGATTGCATCGGCGGACATCAGCTCATCGAGCGAGACGAACTTGGTGTCTTTCGTCGCCCTGGAAAGCGGCGGATCATTGAGGAGAACGCGCATCCCCAGCGCTTTCGCCATTCGGGCAACCAGCGTTCCAACGTGGCCAACGCCAACGATGCCCAAGGTTTTTCCGGCGACATCTCCGTTCCAGACGGAAAGCAATCCGGCGCAAACATATTCCATCACTGACCGGGCGTTGCTTCCAGGAGCGCTTGCCAAACGAATGTTCTTCGATTGCAGGTACGCGGCATCAATGTGGTCTGTACCGATGGTAACTGTTCCAACAAACTGCACAGAGCTTCCCTCCAACAATTGCCGGTCAACCCGCGTCTCCGAGCGCACGATGAGAATATCCGCGCTGCGCACCGCCTGCGGCGTGAATTCCGACGAATCCAGGGCATGCACATCACCTACAGTGGAGAATACTTCCACTGCGCGCGGCGTGCTTTTGTTGACGACAATCTTCGGGCGCGACTGGGGCATGAATTATTGTAGCCGACGCGGAGGAGAGAAGCAACTCGTTCCCGTTCAAACCCGCAAGTACCAAACTCATACTATTCGGGTCAGATGTTGAACTCCATCCACATCGGGCGGTGATCCGAAATGTAGTACCGCAGGTATTTTTTGAAGTTGGCCTGATTGGTTCCGTTGGCCCACAGCGTTGGAAAGATCACGGTATCACAATCATACACGCCCTTGTTTCCGGTGAACGATTCCGCGTCGTCGTCGGGAACACGGCAATCTGATCGTACTTGGCGTCATCGGAAATGTTGGATGCAATTTGCGTGGAATGAGCTGTAAGGCAGGGCTGACTCGCTCACATATGCAGTAGAACGACCGTCCCGGTCGTTCGCCGAGCTGTCACACTGAGATACTCCAGACACATCCCTGAAATTGATTTTTCCCCGATTGTTTCCGTCTTTTGAATTGAGATGAAGGAGAAATTTGAAATACCCCACTGTGAGACCTGCGCCTCCCGCATGATCTCTGTCTTCTCCGAGCTCAGCCATTCAGACATTGAAAAACTCTCGCTTCACAAGGGATGCAATTTTCACAGGGCCGGACAAGTTCTCTTTCAAGCGGGTGGATACCCCGCCGGTTTGTACTGCATCAACAAGGGCAAGGTGAAGCTTTTCAAAGCGGAACCCGACGGCACCGAGCAGGTGATGCGCCTCGCCAAGGATGGAGAAGTAGTCGGCTACCGTTCATTGATAGGCGGAACGCAATACGCCCTCTCCGCCGCGATCATCGAGGACTCCACGATCTGTTTCGTTCCGAGAGGAACGTTCCGCTCGCTCCTGAAAGAAAATCCTTCGTTCAATGCGCGCATCATGCAACTGCTGTGTCGCGATCTGGCGACTGCCGAACAGCGCCAGTTATTTTTCAGCCGGCGGTCGGTGAAGGAACGGCTCGCGGAAACGCTTGTCATGCTAAAGGAATTCTACGGCGTGGAAGATGACGGCGTGACAATCAAGGGATCGCTGTCGCGCGAGGACATTGCCAACATCGTCGGCACCGCGACGGAAACCGTTATCCGGCTTCTTTCGGAACTGAACAAAAAGAAAATCATCGCCCTGGACCAGAGAAAAATCCGCATTTTCAGTTCTTCCGCCCTTCTCCGCGCAGCGCGCGTCTTCGACTAAGCACCAACCCTCATTTTCATCAAGCCATTCCTGGTGTTTCGGCACATGACAAAAATCATGTCGGGAGGTGACTAATGTCATTTTCCCGGGGCTGTGGATGCTTATGTTGCCATTGAGCGACAGCCAAAGATGAGAACATGAACACCACGGCATACATGATAGGATACGGGAGAAGCGAAGTTCGTGCGGCGGGGCCGCGCAATTTCGTTCTCGGCATGATGGTCTCCGTCGCCATGCACTTCATCATTATCTACGCATACATCGTTGATTTTTCGGCAACGCCGGTGGAGCCGCCGACCGTCCGCCTGAGAGTCATCAAATACAATGATCTAGGTCCGCCGCCTTCGATCGCCAACAGTTATCAGCCGCCCGCGGTGGGTATTAGCGCGCGCCGCGCGCGGCCTACCGTCGGCATGCCGGTTCCGGTCCCGGATCTGGAAGTACGCGGTGATCAAACACTGGCAACCCAGAAAGAAATGAGCATGGGGAATGTATTCGGCGAAGGCGACGGAACAGGAGAGGGAACAGGCGAAGCCGCAGGAAATGAGGCCGTGGATTACGGCAACATCACCATCGATCCATCGGAAGAAGAGCCGGACATGGATGAATTCGTGCCGGTCGAGAAAGAGCCCATGATTATCACTTCGGTTACGCCACAATATCCAGAGATTGCGCGGTTAGCGGGAATCGAAGGCGTGGTGTGGGTAAAAGTATTGATCGGGAAGGATGGCAAGCCGAAAAAAGCCGTTGTCCTGAAGGCCGGTCCTGTGGAGTCGCTGAACCAGGCGGCAATCGACGCGGCGATGCAATACACCTTCACGCCCGCCGTGATGAACGCGGGTCCGGTTCCGGTCTGGATGGCATTGAAATTCCGGTTTCAGTTGAAAGCACAAAAATCGTAACACCACACAAAAGGAGAAAACGCCATGAAAGTCACGAGGATTCTTGTTCCGATCGATCTTTC
>CAZJYO010000082.1:0-960 GCA_964550275.1 uncultured Chitinophagales bacterium | reverse complement strand
CGCAAACGCCATCGCCAGCGTGTTTCAGGCGGAGATTCATATGCTGCACGTCCTTCCTTCATTAACTCCTGTCGGCTATCCCGGCATTGATTATCACTCGGAAACACTGCTTCGTGATGCCGAAGAGGAATCGCACGAGAAGCTTTCCGTAATGATCGAGAAGAAGATTCACAACCAGAAAAAGCTGGTGCGCGTTATCCGGCGCGGCGATCCGCTGACGGAGATTCTCAATTTCGTCAAGCATGAAAACATGGACCTCATCGTGATGGCGACGCACGGAAGGACCGGACTGGTGCGCGCCCTTCTTGGCAGCGTTGCCGAGGAAGTCATCCGGCGCTCAACTGTTCCCGTGCTTGCGGTGAAACCAAGCGTCGTGGTGCAGAAACTCCAGAAGGAGATCGACGTTCCGGAGGCAAGCCGGATACACGAAGAATGAACCACGCACGTCACGATTTGTCCCACAAACAAGGCAACATGTATGTCATGGATTGATCAGTAAGCTCGGGGGGGGACAAGCGGGAACCAGCGTGCAAAAACCCGTACGTTGGTGAAAGGCGCGAATCACAGCACTTTCATGAAACCAAAAAGCCCGACGCGTGTCGGGCTTTGCGGGGCGGACGGGACTTCCCGATCTATTGATCGGGACGACCTCCTGCGTGACGTATCAACCGCTCGATGTACTGGCGGCTTTTCATCTTCTTGATTTGACGCTCGCGTTTCATTGCACTTGCCTTCGACTCATATTTCTCAGAGTAAACGATGGTCCACGGTCGCTTCGCCTTGGTGGATGATGTCCAGCCATCATTGTGGTGAACCAGCCGGAGATTCAGGTCGTGCGTATGACCAACGTAATACGAGCCGTCATTATTGCTTTGAATAATGTAAACAAACCAGGAACCAGCCATAAACCAAAAAGCCCGACGCGTGTCGGGCTTTGCGGGGCGGACGGGACTTCCCGAT
>CAZJYO010000081.1:7603-10148 GCA_964550275.1 uncultured Chitinophagales bacterium | reverse complement strand
CTGTACCGGAGTTTTACCCTGGCGTTCCATTGTTCGCTCTCTGAGTTTTCAAACCGGCCATCCGTGCTTTGCTGTTGAAACCCGAGAAGCATGTTGAATTTTCTGCCAATATTCTGACTGAATGTTCCATCTGCGAAGGTATAGCCGTAACCGCTTTCCATATAGTTTATCACCGAAAAAGGCCTCGTCAAGTTCATATTTGGCGTCACGAGGTTAACAACGCCGCCGCCACTGTTAAGCCCAAAGAGAAACGCCCGCGGCCCTGTGATGATCTCGATCTTGTCGGCGTACTCCGTCGAAAAGTAATATGGATTGTATATTCCGGAAATTGGATCGTTCAATAGCCGCCCATCCATCATGAATGCGATGCTTCGCCAATCGTTACCACGGATGGTGATGCCGTCATACTGACCCTCGCTGTATTGATTGCGCATGAACACACCCGGCTGTTGCTCAAGAATGCCGGTGAGCGAGCGATAGTGCATCATGCGTCGTTCGGGAACGGTAATGACGTTGCCGTATTCTTCATTCCCCAAAAGTCCGGCACTCGATGGAACTCTGTACACGCGCGCCGAGTCGTGTATTGCCGTTGTGCTCGAATCATACGTCAGAGTTGAAATCGAATCGACTTGAATCGATATGGTAGAATCCCTGGCGAGACCTGTCGAATCTTGAGAGAATGAAGGGAGTGCTACCGCGGACAGAAGTACGCTGAAGCAAAACCGGTGAAGAGTGAGAGGGATTTTCATGCTCACTGCGGAGAGAACCCCGGTTGCGTGATTGATACGACCCATCCTTTTGCTTTGCATAACGTAGCCACGGCGTCCGTCTTGTCTTTTGTTTCAAAGAAACCAAAGACAGACGAGCCGCTTCCCGACATCAATGAAACGATTGCACCGTTATCCAGCATGAGCTGTTTGAGTCGCCCGATTTCAGGGTACTCTTTGAAAACATAGGGCTCAAAATCGTTTGTCAAGTTTGTGAGACTGAAATCAACGGGAGAAGTGTCGATGTTTTGAATCTGTTGATATGCCCACGCTGTTGAGACATGAATGTTCGGATAGCAAAGAAGAATATAATAGGGAATGCTCAGCGGGAAGTATTCCAGAATTTCACCGCGCCCGGTTCCAATTGCCGAACCTGGCCTGAGGAAAAAGGGGACATCGGACCCGAGTTGCAGTGCAATGGTATGAAGCGTCTCGTCATCCATCTGCTTGTTGAATATTGCGGGGAGCTGTTTCAAAACAAGAGCCGCGTCCGCACTGCCGCCACCCAATCCGGCGCCGACGGGAATGTTTTTGGTAATGCTCATGCGAACGCCCTGTTGAATCCCCAAGAACTTCAGAACTTCGCTGGCGGCTTTGTAACACAGATTCGATTCCCCGCCGGGAGCAAGGTCTGAAGATGAAAGCACTTCAAGTGAGGAAGAAGGTTCAAACGCGATTTCGTCGAAGAGATCAATCCGGTGAAAAACGGTGGAGATGGAATGATAGCCGTCGGAACGCTTGCCGAGAATCCTGAGTCCGAGATTAATCTTGGCGTACGCGCGAAAGCTGGACACGAACCGAAGCAACTCCTGATTCAACAAAGCGGATGAATTGCCAGACAGGATACAGATTTTTGAGGTCAGATGACAGAATTTCAAGCGAATCATTTTTTGCGTAGGGGCGTATCGTGCTTGCACGCCAAAGTGCCACTTGCGTGCCGAAGCACTTCGGTGTGTAGGCACGGCGTTGCAGCACGCAGGCGCGATACGCCCCTCCAACTTTGATTGTCAGAACCGATTTTTGTATTATAAGCCCGTCAATCCAATGCAATTCACTGCGGCAGTTCAATATTCCATCCGGAAGAACTTCGTGTCCCACCATCCCCATGGAGTTTCACAGTGATTACCCTCGGCAAAATTCACATCGGCGGACGAAACCCGCTCGTACTCTTTGCCGGCCCTTGCGTTGTCGAAAGCCGTGACCTTGTTCTCCGCACTGCTGAAAAAATTCGCATCGATTGCCACAAGCACAGCACCCCCGTTATTTTCAAATCATCGTATAAGAAGGCAAACCGGACAAGCGGAAAGTCCTTTACCGGTCTCGGCATCGATGCGTCGTTGAAAATTCTTGCCGAAGTGAAAAAGGAGTTTGATTTTCCCATCATTACGGACATTCACACCGAACAAGAAGCGGCCGTCGCCGCGGAAGTTGCCGATGTTCTGCAGATTCCGGCGTTTCTGTCCAGACAAACCGATCTGTTGCAAGCCGCCGGAAAAACAGGGAAGGTCGTCAATATCAAGAAGGGACAATTCCTCGCTCCTGAAGACATGAAGCATGCGGCAGAGAAAGTGATTGAAACAGGGAACAAGAATGTTCTTCTCACCGAACGCGGTACAACATTCGGTTACCACAATCTCGTTGTTGATATGCGCAGTCTCAAGGTGATGAACGACCTCGGCTTTCCAGTGGTGTTTGATGCAACGCATTCGGTTCAGCTTCCGACGGCGAACAATAAAGACGGCGTGACGTCAGGCCAGGCTGAGTTTATCTTTCCGTTA
>CAZJYO010000081.1:0-7593 GCA_964550275.1 uncultured Chitinophagales bacterium | reverse complement strand
TGCTGTTGGTGTAGGTTGCGCCGGACTGTTTGTCGAAGTCCATCCTGATCCGCGTAACGCCATGAGTGATGCAGCAAGTCAATTGCAGTTGAATATGCTTGACCAGCTCCTTGATCAGGTGGTTGCGATTGATTCCCTTGTGAAAGGTTTGTTGTAAGTGGAGGATGTGTTGGCGGCGAACGCAATCGAAACCCATGTAAACGGAATGTTCCCGCGTCAGTTGCACCCAAAGGAACGTGAGTTTCTCGAATTTGTTCTTCCGATGGAGCGAAGAGGTTACAAAGTTTATCGGGACCTCCTTGATGCAATGGTGGTGCTTGGCCCGGGCAGGAGGGGAAATGGAAATCTTGTCCTCGGCTATCGCGGCGACATTCCTGATACGCAATCCCCGCTCGCATCTGTTGTTGCGTTTGGTGCGGTCGAGTCACAACACAACACGTTCACGATTACGGTTCGTGAATTCATCGGTAAGCAAATCGATATTGAGATCGCGTCATCTATCGATGACGAAGTATTTCATCAAAGTGATGAGAAACGCAGATGGACATATTCGCAATGGTCTCCGGGAAAACTTTCACCAGCAACTGGCGCGGCGGTTCGCGAAATATCTATTGGAGACACTGCAACTCTTGTTGTTGCTCCCACGGAAAAACGTATTTGGGTTCATGAAGGAACATCAGGAATGGTTTACCTAATTCCAATCACCAATTTCTACAATGAATTGATGTTGCACAAAAATATCAGGGACCCGAAGATCGCTTTGCAGTCCAACAAGTTCTTTGAGAATGCCGGAGTATACTCGGACGAGGATTTGCGTTTCGCATTTATTGCATACAACAAGCTCCGGCCAAAGGTGACAATTCAGAACTTGACGACGCCAAATGTGGAACAGACCGGCATGCTCACCGCTCTCAAAAGATTTTTTACCCGATAACATGGATTACCAGGACGTCATACGGAGAGGGAAAGAGATTATCCGGATCGAAGCCGGCGCTGTTGCCGACCTTGAATCGCGGATTGACGATAACTTTGCGCGCGGTGTCCAATTACTATACCAATGCAAGGGCAGGGTGATTGTCACGGGCGTTGGTAAATCCGGAATCATTGCACGGAAAATCGTTGCCACATTCAATTCCACCGGAACGCCGGCAATGTTTCTCCATCCCTCTGATGCCGTGCACGGCGACCTTGGCATGGTGCGAAGCGATGACGTTGTTATGTGCCTTTCCAAAAGCGGTGACACGCCTGAAATCCAACACCTTGTTCCGATGTTTAAGCGGCTTGGGGTTCCCATTGTGTCGCTTGTAGGGAAAATGCAGTCGGCTCTTGCCCGGGAATCCACAGTAGTTCTTAATGCCTCTGTCCGGGAAGAGGCATGTCCTCATGACCTTGCGCCGACATCATCAACCACAGCGACGATGGTTCTCGGTGATGCGTTGGCGATTGCGTTGCTTCAAGAGCGCGAGTTCAGCAAGGAGGATTTTGCGCGTTATCATCCGGGCGGCGTTCTTGGCCGCCGCCTTCTTCTGCGCGTTGATGAAATCATGGCGTCGGGTGATGCCGTGCCCAAAGTCATGGCGAACGTTCCCTTGCGCGACGCAATCATGGAGATGACGACGAAACGACTGGGATGTACCAGCATTGTAGACGCGGAAGGCAGACTGGAAGGCATTATTACGGATGGTGACTTGCGACGACTTCTTCAAACTGCTGCAGACATAACGGATACTTCCGCCGGAATGGTCATGAACAAACGACCGAAGATTATTTACAAGGGCGCGCTTGCTGTTATCGCCCTGCAGGAAATGGAATCGTACAACATCACACAGATCATCGTCGTCGATCACGCCCGTGTTGTTGTCGGTGTGGTTCATTTGCACGATTTGGTCAAGCTTGGCATCGGTGGTGAGGAAAATGGATGAGAGAAGCCTGCGTAGTTGTTTTCCTGATTGTTGTTCTCACGGGATGTGAAGAGAAGCTTCGTCCGTCAATAGCACCGATAACCACAAAGGACGTCCCCTCGCAGGAAAGTTGGAAGAGCTTTGTCACGTTTTCTGATTCAGGACGGACGAAAGCCAGACTGTGGTCGGGCCACATTTCGGTGTATACCGCGCAGGAATTTACGCTTCTTGAAGACAGCGTTATCGTGGACTTCTATGACGAGCAGGAGAGGCACACGTCGCGGTTGACAGCGCGATCAGGGAAAGTCCTGGATCGAACGCGCGACTTTGAGGCGTACGGCAACGTGGTTGTTACATCGGACAGCGGAACAGTGTTAAAAACAGACCGGTTGTTTTGGAACAACGAGACCAGCAAGATTCACACGGACGCGTTCGTGGATATTGTTTCTCCGGATGAACACATCATGGGTCACGGCATGGAAAGCGATCAGAACCTGGAGAACTACAAGATTTTCAAAGTGACCGGACAGAGCGTTACAAAAGAATGAGGCGGGCTCTCTGGCTGGCGGTACTCTGTTTTCCCTTCTCCGTGCTTCTGGCTCAACCCGGGCGATTCATCGTCCTGGAAAATGCCGATAGTCTGATTGGCCGTGTGATTGGAGGCGAGAATGCCCGCGAGTTGATCGGTAATGTCAGGTTCCGCCAGGAGAATGTTCAGGTGAGTTGTGACCGGGCGATCCAGTATCTTGCTTCCGGCCGCGTGGATTTGCTTGGCAATGTTCTGGTGAAGGACGACAGCATCCATTTGCGCGCTCCGCGCGGGCGGTACCACAAGGACGAACGGAGGGCAGAAGCGTTTGACAGCGTGAATCTTGATGATGGGAACGTTGTGGTAACGTCCGGGTACGGAGAGTATTTCGTCAATGACAAGCGTGCTTCATTTCGCACCAACGTCACGGTGCGTGATACAGGCTCTGTTCTGATTGCGGATTCACTTGTGTACATGAGAACGGAAAAAAGAACGCTTGCCTTTAACAACGTCACCGTGTTCAACCCTGCGGACAATATCTCGATTAGCGGCGAACGGTTTGAAAGTCTGGCAACGGAGAACTACAGCCGCATGTGGGATCGTCCGGTGCTCGTCCAGTTTGATACTGCCGTCTCCGGAAAAGTTGATACGTTTATCGTTCGCGCACGGGTGATGGAATCCCACCAGGTACCCACGAAGAGATTGGTGGCAACCGACAGCGTTCGGATTGTCCGGTCGGACCTTTCGTCGGTTGCAGGCAGGGCGACATTTTACATGGACGATGACAGCATTACGTTGCGCATCAGTCCGATGGTGTGGTACCTTCAATCCCAAATCTCGGGTGATTCCATTAACGTATTTCTCAAGAAGCGAAAGCTCGACAAGGTTGTGGTGACGGGGGATGCTTTTGCATTGTCGCGCGGAGACGTCCGGTATCCGGGTAGGTTTGATCAAATGACAGGGGAAACGCTGGCGATGTACTTTGCAGGCCAGCAACTCGACCATATCGAGGTTGACGTTCGCGCCACCAGTATTTATCATCTGTACGAAGACAGTGCGGCAAACGGTTTCAACAAAACGAGCGGCGACAGACTCCGGATGAAATTTGAAGAAGGAAAAGTCAGTTCCATCAGCGTCATGGGTGGTGTGCAGGGACAGTACGTTCCCGAGAACCTTGTTCGCGGGAAGGAAAACGAATTCACGCTTGCCGGCTTCCGTTGGGTGGAAGACCGGCCGTTTGCCCAAGCTTCTGATTTTGCGCGGCAACGCCGCGGCATGCCTTTACCCAAATCGAATGGCCGGTTTCCATGACCAACACGCGCATCCTCAAGGCGAACAATCTTGTCAAGAGGTACAAGAGCCGCACCGTGGTCCGTGACGTAAGCATTGAAGTGCATCAGGGGGAAGTGGTCGGGCTCCTTGGTCCGAACGGCGCCGGAAAGACTACGACGTTCTACATGATCGTTGGCATGATTACCCCGACGGCCGGCCGGGTGTTTCTGGATGGAGCGGAAATCACGCGTGAAGCAATGTACAAGCGCGCCCGCATGGGTGTCGGTTACCTGCCGCAGGAAGCTTCCATCTTCAGGAAGATGACGGTGGAAGAAAACATCATGGCAGTGCTTCAGATGACGGCCCTTACTTCGGCGGAGCGCCGCCAGCGTTGTGATCAGTTGATGGAAGATTTCAGCATTACCCACATTGCCAAGAGCAAAGGGTATATGCTTTCCGGGGGTGAACGCCGGAGAACAGAAATTGCCCGCGCCCTTGTTGCTGATCCGCACTTTATTTTGCTGGACGAACCCTTTGCCGGGATCGATCCGATTGCCGTGGAGGAAATCATGAAGATCGTAGCCGGCCTCAAGCAACGCGGAATCGGCGTGCTGGTTACCGACCACAATGTCCATGAAACCATGTCCATAACCGACAGGGCATATCTCCTGTTTGACGGACAAATTCTCAAGGCGGGAACCTCCGAGGCGCTTGCGAGTGATCCTGAGGCACGGAAGCTGTACCTTGGCGAAAAATTCAAGCTGGACCGGTACTAAGCGGAACGCAATTGGTGCTGCAAGCGTTCATGAGGTAGCATCACATTCACTCATATTCATAACAGAGGAGGTCGTGTCATGAAAACGGTGGCGGTTGTAAGTCTCATTGCGACGATGATGTGCAGTATTGCCCTTGCTCAGGATCTGAAAGTGGAGTCGAAAACCGGAGCTGCCAAGGTCGAAAAGAAGCCCGCGAACATGTGGCATGGTTACATTGTCGATGCCATGTGCGCAAAGGGCATGGCAAAGAATTCCGAAACGGCCATGAAGAAGGCGATGAACCATACGCGGGACTGTGCCCTTCACGAGGAATGTGCAAGCAGCGGCTTCGGTATCTTTATGGATGGCAAGTACGTGAAGTTTGATGCATCGGGCGACAAGATGGCGAAGGAAATGCTGGTGAAATCAAAAACCGAGAAGAACATTATGGTTGAAGTACAAGGGGAGATGAAAGGAGATGTTCTTGCCGTTGCATCCATCAGCGAACACCAGATGGATAAGAGCATGGACACCAAGAAGATGATGAAGTCCGAGCCGAAGAAGAATGACTAAGCTGTCCCCGAGCCCCGGTAAGCACAAGTCCCGCCGCAAGCGGGACTTTTTTATTCTTTGTCCTTGGAAGGCGGCTTTGGAGGTTCGCCTGCGGGTTTGGAACCTGATGACGGGGACGGGGTTTCCGATTTCTTTTCCTCTTTCTTTCCAGGCGAAGCCGGTTTTTTCTCACCCGATTGTTTGTAGTCGGTGAGGTAGAATCCGCTTCCTTTGAAAATCAATCCGCTCCCTGAACCGATGACCCGCGCAAGAGCATCCTGACCGCATGCCGGGCACCGGACAAGTTCCGGTTCCTTGAAGGATTGGAGTTCCTCAAATTCATGACCACAGTTTTTACATTGATATTGATAGGTTGGCATTCTCAGTTCAGGCGTAATGGTTTATTGCAAAGCGGTTAGTCCTGCCTTGATTCTCTTCAGTCCTTTTTCAAGTTCACGCATGGAGCAAGCATACGAAATTCTCACGCAGGAATCATCACCGAAAGCGGAGCCGGGAACAGTTCCCACATGATGCTCGTCAAGAAGATAGCCGGAAAGGTCGGTTGAACTCTTGATACGGCGTTTTCCGCGGTTCCTGTCAAGGAATGCACTGACGCCAAAAAAAATGTAGAACGCGCCGCCGGGGACAACCACGTTGACATCGGGAATTCCTGAAAGGGCTGAACACGCCGCGTCTCTCCGTTGCCGGAATTCCTCCACCATGGAATCCAGATCCCGTAACGAACCGGTAAGCGCGGTGACGCACGCTTTTTGCGCGATGGAGTTCGCGTTGGAGGTCACCTGGCTTTGAAACTTCGCTGCCGCCTGGACAACTTCCCTCGGCCCTCCCATGTATCCGATCCGCCAGCCCGTCATGGAAAATGCTTTTGAAACACCGTTCACCGTGATCACCTGCCCTCGAATGTTTTTCATCGCGCCGATGCAGTGGTGTTTGTTTTCATCGTACATTACTTTCTCGTAAATCTCATCACTGATAACATACACGCCAGTTTCTTTGACGACTGCGGCAAGTTCCTCAACAAGGCTTTTTGTGAACACAGCACCGCTTGGATTATTCGGTGAGTTGAGGATGATGGCTTTGGTTTTTGCATTGATGGCTCTGCGGATGGCGCGGGCATCGGGCATGAATTGTTTCTCTATGCCGGTCTGAACAATAACAGGAACGCCGTCAACCAGTTTGACCATTTCAGGGTAACTGACCCAGTACGGACTCACAATGACAACTTCATCGCCCTTGTTGATGAGAGCTTGCAGAGCGTTATAAATGGATTGCTTCGCTCCTGTTGATACGAGAATCTGGTCGGGTTCGAAGTGCAGGTTGTTCTCAAGGGAAAACTTCCGGATGATCGCCTCAATGAGGTCGGGAATTCCCTGGTTGGCGGTGTACTTTGTGAAGTTCGCCTCGATGGCCTTGATGGCGGCTTCTTTGATGTGGCGCGGCGTTGGGAAGTCGGGTTCGCCGGCGGTGAGACTGACGACATCGATCCCCTTCGCGCGCATCTGGCGTGCCTTGTCGGCAAGCGCGAGCGTTTGCGATTCCTCTCCCTGCAATACCTTTCTCGACAGCATTCGCATCAGCGGCCCGACTTGAGTTTGGCGGAAAGAGCCCGTTGGACGACAGGCGGAACGAAATCCGAGACATTGCCGCCGAGCCGCGCGATTTCCCGCACGATGGTCGAGTTGAGATACGTGTAGCGTTCATCAGGAACAAGGAACACCGTGTCGATTGTGCGATCCATCTTCCGGTTGGTAAGCGCCATTTGAAACTCGTAGTCAAAATCGGAGACCGCGCGCAACCCGCGAATAATGGCTGTGGCTTTTCGTTTGCGCGCATAGTGTACGAGCAACCCCTCGAAACCGTCAACAGCAACGGATGAATTCCCCTTGAACACTTCGCGTATCATGGCGACGCGTTCGTTGTCAGAGAACATGGGCGCCTTCGAGGAATTTTTCGCCACGAGAACAATCACCTTGTGAAACAATGTTGTCGCGCGCTTGATAACGTCAATGTGTCCGAACGTAATCGGATCGAATGTCCCGGGATAAAGGGCGATGGTCTTCATCTCAATGCTGATCCCTGTTGTGGATGTTGAAAGAAGGTAACTACTGTTCTCCCGAATTTCTTTTCCGGCCCCGCGGCGTATGCGGGCGTACTCTGGAAACGCACTCGCGGGTCATGCTCGATCACAAGGAACCCGTTTCTCTTTACCAAACCCGCAGCGAAGATCATTCCGGGGAGGTTCGTTGTTTGTTCGAACTTGTATGGTGGATCGGCAAAGACAAGGTCAAAAGAGTGCTTTGCATATTGAATGAAGGCAAGGGCGTCTCTCTCATGGATTTCTGTTGAACCCTCACATCCGAAGTTCCGTGCGTTTTCCTCGATGAACCCTGCGGCCTCCGGGTTTGCTTCAACAAAAACCGCTTGTGCCGCTCCGCGGCTGAGAGCTTCCAGGCCGATGGCGCCGGTCCCGGCGAACAGGTCGATGGCATGCTTACCGGGTATCCATCCTCCGATGAGGTTGAACACGGCCTCGCGTATGTTGTCCTTCATGGGGCGTGTTCGC
>CAZJYO010000080.1:2952-10284 GCA_964550275.1 uncultured Chitinophagales bacterium | reverse complement strand
TTTCACTCCGATGGAACGATTTGCAAAACCTTGGTGTTTTCATCGCACATGGCAATCACGATCCAGTGATTCCAATTCAGTTTGGTCGACGCAGTAACGAATTGTATTCTGCGTCGAGTGCCGTGCTTACATACAAGGAATACCCGATGGGACACCAAATCAGCCAGGAAAGCTTGAACGATATGGCCCGCTGGCTCACGCATTGCCTCGATAACAACAGGAAAGAACATGCCTGAAGGTTCCATAACCCCGTTTTTGCTTTTCGGAGCTTTGATCCTCACTCTGCTCGCACTGGATCTCTTCGTCTTTCAACGACGTTCCCATTCCATGAAGCTGCGCGAAGCCATCGGCTGGTCAACGTTCTGGGTTTCGTTAGGGTTATGCTTCAATGTCTATATCTATTTCATGTATGAGAACCACTGGCTTGGTGTCGGTATCGGCGAATCTTATGCGACTGGCGGCGCGGAAGCAGCGCTCCAGTTCTTCACAGGATACCTCATAGAGCTTGCCCTCTCCGTCGATAACATCTTTGTTTTTATTGTTCTCTTCACATACTTTGCCGTCCCGCAGAAATTCCATCACAAGATTCTCTTCTGGGGAATTCTTGGCGCCATCGTCATGCGGCTTGTCTTTATCGTCACCGGCTCAATCCTGATTTCTCGATTCGAGTGGATTCTCTACATTTTCGGCCTTATCCTCGTCGTGAGCGGGTGGAAAATGATGCGGCATGACGACACAGAAGTACACCCCGAAAAAAACATCTTTATCCGCATTGCAAAAAAGTTCTTCCCTGTGGCGACAGGCTTTGACTCGCCGGACTTCTTCGTGAGAATCAACGGGACGTTGCACATGACGTCCATGTTTCTTGTACTCATTACGGTTGAAACCACTGATGTGGTGTTCGCCGTGGATTCGATCCCCGCGGTTTTCGCCGTCACACGCGATCCGTTTATCGTGTTCTCGTCAAATATCTTTGCCATCCTCGGGCTCCGGTCTTTGTATTTCGTTCTCGCAAGCGTGATCAATACCTTCCACTATCTCAAGATCGGACTCTCCGTAGTCCTGATGTTTGTCGGATTGAAAATGATCATCCACGACTTTTTTCCCGTGCCGATTCTCATTTCGCTGCTGGTGGTGGCGGGCGTGTTGTTCACATCCATTATCGCATCCGTGATTCGATTGCGGCGACTTCCGCAGACCAAGGGCACTTCACAGTGAGAGACTTCTGGCGGCTGGTGAAATCCTGGCGCGCCGGAACGTATCCTCAGGGCCCCTGGCAAACACTGATTCTCTTCGCCGTCTTCATCGTCTACGCGCTGAGCCCGGTTGACATTCTGCCTGATTACATTCCCTTCATCGGCGTCGTTGACGATTTGTCCCTGCTCGGCGTCTGGTTTGCTTCAATGAGAAGGGACGTAAAAAAATTCAGATCATGGGAGGAAACGAGAATCGTCTCATAACCTCCGCACGCGTGTTGCATTGCCCGATCGCTTCTTGCTTCTCAACCCCTATTTCCGTAATCTAAACAAACCACTGGGTACCAACAGCTTTTTGTATAGTTGTCATGGCATCTCAAGGCCTTCCTGCTTGCAATAAAACGCCGGGGAAGGACTCCCTCCCGATGTTTCTCTTGCCTTGTTCCGTTTCAGTTCAACGATTCAACACGATTCAGCTTGCCGGTGCAGCGGTTTCATCTCAACCGGAAACGGATGATTCGGTACGCGGAGTGCATACGGTGCCATGAGTACTGCATTGGGGTTCTTGCGATTCGTGGCCGCAGTTGCAGTTTCGTTGTTTTTTTCGGCCTCGGCAATCCTTCTGTTGCCGTTCAATGCTGGAGGAAGGAGCTTTCACGCGAACTCCCGTGTGTGGGCAAATGTGTTGTTGTGGATATGCGGCATCAAGATAACCTCGCGCGGTCTTGAACATATCCGCGCCGGGCAAAACTACGTCTACGCGGCCAATCATGCGAGCATGTTTGACATACCGGCGATTGTCAAGGGCGTGCCTGACCAAATCAGGATTGTGTATAAGAAAGAGCTTGAACGTATTCCCATTTTCGGCTGGGGATTGAAATGGGGAAGTTACATCGGCATTGACCGCGGCCGCGGGCCTGATGCGAAGAAAAGCCTCGAAGAGGCGGTGCAGACAATCCGGAACGGAGCTTCGGTGCTGCTATTTGCGGAGGGAACACGCACCGGGGACGGCAAGCTTCAACCCTTCAAACGCGGCGCGTTTCATCTCGCGGTGATGGCCGGAGTTCCCGTCATCCCGTTGACGGTGAATGGAAGTTTCAGCATACTGCGCAAACATTCGGCAGTGGTGCACCCGGGCACGATTGATCTTGTTCTCAGCGAACCGGTTCCTGTTGCTGCGAGGAACGGAAGAGAAGCTGAGCGCGAACTCATGGAACGGGTTCATGCCGCGATAGAACCACAGTACATCGAGCAATCATAGGAATTGTTATGTCTGTTACCGTAAAGGATGTTGAACACATCGCTTCTCTTGCCCGGCTGTCATTCACGTCCCGGGAAAAGGAAACCCTTGCCGGAGAACTGAACACCATTCTGCAATATATGGAAGACCTCAACTCGGTGGATACAACGTCGGTGGAGCCGCTTGAGCAGGTTATCCCCACCAGCAGTGCCCTTCGTCAGGACGAACCGCGGCCATCGATTGCGCGTGAGGAAGCCCTCAAGAATGCACCATCGAAGAATGAGCACTTCTTCAAAGTGCCGAAGGTCATCGGTGACAGATAACCGCCCGACAATGGTTGTGGCCGTCATTCCGGCACGATACGGTTCGGAAAGACTTCCGGGAAAACCGCTCGCGGATATCGGCGGCAAACCGATGATTCAACATGTGTACGAGCGCGCCGCACGTGCGAAGTTTGTCAGCGCTGTTCTTGTAGCGACCGATGATGAGCGTATTTCTTCGGCTGTTCACGCGTTCGGCGGACGCGCTGTCATGACTCCCGCAACACTCAAAAGCGGTTCCGATCGTATCGCGTATGCCGCGGCATCATTGCCAAACGCAGATATCGTCGTCAATGTTCAAGGGGACGAGCCGCTCATCGAACCATCGGCCATTGATGAAGCCGTTGCGCCCCTCATGCACAACCCGGCCCTCGTCGCCGGAACCCTGGTTAGAAAGATTGACAACACAAGCGACCTGACAAATCCGAATGTTGTAAAGGTTGTGTGTGACAGGGACGGCTTTGCTCTCTACTTTTCACGGAGTGCCGCCCCGTATGGAAGAGATATTCCTGAACACGACTGGCTCGCGAGGCATTTGTACTACAAACACATCGGCTTGTATGTTTTTCGGAGGGATTTTCTTTTGAACTATGCGCAGATGCCGCAAACACCCCTGGAACGCACAGAAAAACTTGAGCAACTCCGAATTCTGGAACACGGATACAAGATCAAGGCGACGGTGACGTTGTATGATTCCATCGCCGTTGATACTCCCGAGGACCTCGCACGCGTACGGACCATCATGATGCAACACGCATGAGCGAAGAACAGAAATCTGTATTGGCGGAAGTGCGGATTACCTTTTTGCGCGGTGCGGCGCTTATCATCCCGCTCGGACTGACCATCTGGTTTTTCCGCGGATTACTCAACGCTATTGACGGAATCCTTTCTCCCCTGCTGGAGTCATGGATCGGCAGGCCGATTCCCGGACTCGGCTTCATCAGTATGATCATGCTGATCCTGCTTGTCGGGTTGTTCACCAGAAATCTGGTCGGCAAGTTTGTCTTCAGCTGGTTTGAGAAATTCCTCAGTTCCATACCTTTTGTTCGCGGCGTGTACGGAGCGATCAAGGATCTTGTCGGCGCATTCGCGCCTGACGGCAAGGGACGAACCTTCCGCGAAGTAGTGCTCGTGCAGTATCCGCGCCAAGGGCTCTACACGCTGGGGTTTGTCACCAACGAAATGCGGTTTACAGGTACAACCACCGGCGTCATCGATTTTATCAATGTCTACATTCCGAATCCGCCCAATCCCACTTCGGGAATGCTGATTCTCGTTCCAAAGGCCGAAATCATCTCCGTTGACTTGACCATTGAACAGGGGCTAAAACTCGTGCTTTCAGGCGGCATTGTTACTCCGGAGCAACTTACGCAACGTCCGATTGTAAATCGCTAAAAAGGAGTTCGCGTGGCAAGAAAACACCAGGTAAAATATATTTTTGTTACAGGCGGTGTTGTTTCATCGCTTGGCAAGGGCATCACTTCAGCATCCATCGGATTGTTGCTGAAGTCCCGCGGTTTGCGCGTGACCGTCCAGAAGTTTGACCCGTATTTGAATGTCGATCCGGGAACCATGAACCCCTTCCAGCATGGCGAGGTGTTCGTCACCGATGACGGCGCCGAAACAGATCTTGACCTCGGCCATTACGAACGCTTCCTCGACATCACCACCTCACGCAAAAATAATTCCACAACAGGCCAGGTATATAACGAGGTCATCACGCGTGAACGGCGCGGTGACTATCTTGGTGCTACTGTTCAGGTCATACCCCATATCACGGATGAGATCAAAAGACGGTTTGAACTGCTCGGTCAGTCCGGCGAATATGATGTGGTGATTACCGAGGTTGGCGGAACCGTTGGGGACATTGAGAGTCTGCCATTTCTTGAGGCCATGCGTCAATTCATGTTCAAGGTGGGACGCAACAACGCGATGGCAATCCATGTAACCCTTGTGCCGTATATCGGGTCGGCAGGTGAAATTAAAACCAAACCGACGCAACACAGCGTGAAGGCGCTTCTGGAACTTGGCATCCAACCCGACATGCTCGTGTGCCGTTCCGATCATGAGCTCACGAGGGACGTCAGGGAAAAAATCGCTTTGTTCACCAACGTGGAAACGGAGTCTGTGGTGGACGGGCGGGACGTTGCCACCATTTATGAGGTACCGCTTGTTTTTGCGGAACAAGAGGTTGACGAAATCATCCTTGAAAAGTTGGACCTCACCTGTCCCAAACCAAATCTCCGCGAGTGGAAGAAGTTTGTCGAGCGCGTCAAGAACCCGGCGGGAAGAATCACCATCGGCATTTGCGGGAAATACACCGACCATCAAGACGCATACAAGAGCATTGCCGAGGCGTTTGTTCATGCCGGCGCGGCAAACAATGTTGGCGTGGATTTGCAGTGGATCCGCGCGGAGGATATTGAAAGCACCGGCGCCGAGCGATACATGAAAAACCTCAGCGGTCTTCTTGTGGCTCCCGGATTCGGCGAACGCGGTGTTGAGGGCAAGGTTGAAGCCATCCGGTACGTACGGGAAAACGGCATTCCTTTCTTCGGTATTTGTCTCGGGTTGCAATGCGCGGTGATAGAATTTGCTCGCACGAAGTGCGGCCTTACCCGCGCAAACAGCACAGAGTTCAAGCAAACGGACCAGAATGTGATTGATATGATGCTTGAACAAAAGAAGGTGAAGGAATATGGCGGGACCATGCGGCTCGGTTCTTATCCTTGCAAACTGGAGCCGGGCACCAAAGCGCGCGAAGCGTATAAGAAGGATCTCATTCACGAGCGTCACCGCCACCGGTATGAAGTGAATGACGCGTTCCGCGCAATCCTCACTGGAAACGGGTTGATCCTGAGCGGCATCTGCCCGGAAAACAATCTGGTGGAGATGATCGAGTTAAAAGATCACCCGTGGTTTGTCGCGGGACAGTTTCATCCCGAGCTTAAATCACGCGCAACAAACCCTCATCCGCTCTTCAGGGATTTCGTAAAGGCCTCCATGGAATACCATGAGCGCAGCACACAGCGGGATTGATTCTGCGGGCCGGAACCATGGAACGACTGACTCCACACAACGCGCTCAAGCAACTCTCAGGTGCGGCGGGCAAAGAATTCATTTCTGTTTTCCAACACGGAACCCTTCAGGTGGAGATCTACAAACCCGACGGTATTGACCGGCAACATCCGCATACGCGCGATGAAATCTATGTTGTCGTTGCCGGATCGGGAGTGTTTATCAACGGAACAGACCGGCATCCTTTTGAACCCGGGGAAGTATTGTTCGCACCGGCCGGGCGTGAGCACCGGTTCGAGAATTTTACCAATGACTTCGCCACATGGGTGTTCTTCTACGGACCGGAAGGCGGAGAACAATGAGCAAAGGCCGCCTCGAAGCGTTCAGCGACGGTGTTATCGCGATCATCATCACCATCATGGTTTTGGAATTGAGGGCACCGCACAACGCCGACCCTTATGTTCTCGTCGCTCTGGTGCCGGTATTCATGAGCTATGTTATGAGCTTTGTTTTCATCGGCATTTACTGGAACAATCACCACCACATGCTTCAGGTTATCAAGCACGTAAACGGAAAAACACTCTGGGCGAACATGCATTTGCTCTTCTGGCTTTCCCTCATCCCGTTCGCTACGGCCTGGATGGGAGAGAACCACTTCGCGGAGTGGCCCGTTGCACTCTATGGAGTGATATTGCTGATGTGTGCGATTGCATATACGATACTGGCGCGTTCGCTTGTGCGGCTTCACGGGCACGATTCAACGTTGGCAAAGGCGCTTGGCAGAGATCGTAAAGGGATCATTTCGCTTGTCACGTATGCCCTTGCGATCCCCTTGTGTTTTCTGAACACAACCCTCGCGGCCCTGCTCTACGTTGGCGTTGCAATCATGTGGCTGATTCCGGACAGGCGAATCGAAAAAACGTTGTCGAATTCATAACAACACAAATTGCTTTTCCTTCCGTTGCTTTTGTGAGTATAAGAGAGTAGATTTTGGCGCGGGTTCCCGCCAATCCGATCATTTTGTGACAAGCACTTGTTCTCAAGTTCCAAACCATCCACATTCCACTATCAATTTTCTCACAGTGAGGCAGCTATGAAAACTCTTTTTGTGTGTATGCTCGTTCTCGCCATCGGATTTGCCGGATGCTCGTCCGGCGCATCCATGGGCGGATCAGATCTTATTGGCATGCTGACGAAGTCGCTTGGCCTTTCCGAAGCTCAAGCCATGGCGGGTGTCGGGTCGCTTCTTTCTCTCGCGAAAGAAAAGCTCCCGGCCGACACGTTTGACAAAGTCAGCAAAGCCATCCCCGGAGTTGACGGAATGCTCAAGGCCGCATCAGACGTTGGCGGAATCACGGGACAAATCGGAAACCTTGCCGGACTCTCAAATCAGTTTTCCAAACTCGGGATTTCACAGGATCAGATCGGCAAGCTTGTTCCGGCTGTCACGGATGCTGTTGGCAAAAGTGCTGGAAGTGACGTCGGAAGCGCGCTGGCGGATGTTTTGAAGTAAGACAACGCAACATCAGTCCATCATATCAATTACCACTTAACAAAA
>CAZJYO010000080.1:0-2942 GCA_964550275.1 uncultured Chitinophagales bacterium | reverse complement strand
AGGACTCTCTATGAAAGCAGTATTTCTTCTCGCGGCACTTCTCATGATCGCCTCCACCGGTTACAGCCAAATGACGGCGAGCGGTACATTCACGGGCGATATAACGTCCGATGGATGGAGTTTGAACGGAGGTTCGGGCACAAGAACGCATACCGTGTTCGTCAAGTTTACAAAACCGTTTTCAAAGGCCCCGATGGTGTTACTCTCGCTGACGTCGTATGACGGTGCCGCAGGAAAAGACGGCAATGTTCGCGTGTCGCTCAAAGCCGACCAGATTACACGCGATGGCTTTGCTATTCAAATCTCGACTTGGGGAGACAGCCGCGTCGCAGGCGTGGGCGGAAATTATATCGCCTATACCAACAAGTAGCATCTTTTGTCGTTTCCGGGGACATTGACCAACAATGTCCCCTCTCTTTTTGAGTTGACCTCTCCGGGGCCGACTCCGCTTGTTTGTCCAGCTCTCTCTTCTTACCTTGCCCCCAAGAATTCCCATGATTGATCGTCTGCGCGGAAAATCTCTTCTCGTCGTCCTCATCATCGTCACGCTTATCGGGCATATTCCCCTGTTACAGAGAACCATCCGTCTCTCATCAATCGGTTGGGGCAATGACAGGGTTTCGGCTTATGAAAAGAGGTTTGAGCCCCTTCAGGCAGAAATCAACGGACAGGGGCGCGTCGGATATGTAACCAACCTGCCGCCCGACAGTATCCCGACAGATGCAGTTGCCGTGGAACATTTTTACATAGCACAATACGCTCTTGCGCCTTCTGTTCTTGTCTGGGATCCGAACACCGCTTTCATTATTGGTGACTTTGCGACGAACGAAATCCCGGCCCGGCTGGAACACCTTGAAATCATAAAGAGATATGATGGCGGGCTCGTGCTTTTTCGGGGGAACTACCGGTGATTGGCGGATTGGCAGGTCTTCTAATTTCATTCGCCGCCGGCTTTCTGATCGTTCGCACTTTCTTCCCCGCAGCGTCCACCATTGTGCAGACACTCTGCCTTTCGTTTGGCGTTGGCGTTGGAATATCATCCTGCATCTGGTTTGTTGCCCTTGTCTCGGGGCTTCCAGACATGCAATTCTGGTTTGATGCGGGATTATTGATTGTTCTCACCGGGCTGTTTCTGTCACGAAAAAAGCAGATACCGGGCGCAGCACAACCGGTCGATCATGAACACCCCTGGAAAATCCTTCGCATTGCATTCATCGTAACAATTGTCTTGTCGTTCTGCTGGCTTGTTGCATTCTCCATGTTCCAACCGCACGGGGATTGGGATGCTTGGGCGATTTGGAATATGCGCGCGCGGTTCCTTGAACGCGGTGGCCCGGAATGGAGAGTCGCATTCGTTGAAAGCTTGCGCTGGTCACATCCCGATTATCCGCTCCTCATTCCCGGAACAGTTTCCCGTTTGTGGGGATATGCTTCCAGTGAAACACAATTGGTTCCGGCAACCATTTCAGCCGCGTTCCTGATGTCCACCGTCGGTGTTCTCTATGCCTCGCTTTCATCAATGACAAAACAGTCGCAGGCGATGATCGCTGTGGTGTTTCTTTCAGGCTCTCCCCATGTTCTCAAAGCCGGGGCCGCCCAGCAGGCGGATATTCCGCTGGGATTCTTTACGCTCGCCACAATAGTCACTCTTGCCTGGCATGAATCCCTTGGACCGGCGCGCAATGGGCGGCTCATGGTGTTTGCAGGTCTTTCAGCATCGCTCGCTGCATGGACGAAAAACGAAGGCCTGTTACTTGTGCCCGCCATACTGCTCGGACGATATCCGTTTGTTGTCCGCTCGCGCGGATGGAAGTCGTTTGTTGCCGAAAGCTGTTTCTTCCTCATGGGGGCTGCTCCGGTCCTTTGCATACTCGGGTATTTTCGTTATGATGTTGCACCCCCGAGCGAGTTGTTGATGTCTGAGGGTGTTGACGTTGCTTTCACCAAACTCACAGACATTTCCAGATATGGGATTATTGCTGCGGCTTATGCAAGGGAAATTGTTCTTCTCGGAATGCCGATCCCTTTGCTGGTGTATGGTTTTGTCGCCGGAAAAGCATTTCCGATACCTGCCGCTGTGTACAGCACGGTCGTGACAATTCTCTGCATTGTCCTTGGCCATTGCACAGTCTATCTTATGACACCTTACGATCTTGAATGGCACATTGGCACATCGTTAGATCGTCTGCTGCTCCAGCTCTGGCCGAGCGTTGTGTTTGTTGCATGTCTCGTGATCAATCCGCCGGAGAAGTTCCTTTTGTCCAAACATCAAAGGCGTGTGTGAAACGCAGAATAACCGGAAAGCACAAGGAGACACTTCATGGATGTTGATTTTGCTGAATGGCTAAACCTTGCCGCGCGGTGGGTTCATATCTTCGCCGGCATTTTATGGATTGGTCAAACGTATTTCTTTACGTGGATGGACGGACGCTTCACGGAACTGGAAAAGGCGGGAAAGGAAAAGACTATCTGGATGGTTCACAGCGGCGGATTTTATGTCGTAGAAAAACAGTTGGCCCCTGCTATCATGCCGAAACTTCATTGGTTTCGCTGGGAGGCCGCCATCGCGTGGATAAGCGGTCTTCTTCTGTTGATTGTTGTGTACTACCACGGCGGACTTCTTGTTGACGAGACAATGAATGAAACCACGGCGATGATGATCGGCATGGGGTTGATTCTCCTCTCGTGGCCAGTGTATGAATTGCTCTGGCGTTCACCTCTTGGAAACAATCAGCTTCTCGGCGCCGCGGCTTCTTTTCTGTTGATTGTGCTTGCCGCCTATGAACTGACTCACTACATGGGAGCGCGTGCGGCATACATTCATGTCGGAGCCATGCTGGGCACCATCATGACGGCAAATGTCTGGAACACCATCATCCCGGCACAGAGAAAAATGGTCGCATCGCTGCATGCAGGTCAAACACCTGATGCTGCACTGGCGC
>CAZJYO010000079.1:4228-10361 GCA_964550275.1 uncultured Chitinophagales bacterium | reverse complement strand
CATGTCGCGCCGCCGTTGTGCAGCCCAAGAGATATTGGGAATGAACCAAAGGTACGCGCGCAGAATGCCAGTGAGGGACTTGCGACCGAAGAGTACGCTGAGTACGAGCTTTGAAATAAGGTCGGCCGTGAAGTAAGGAATGAGCCGAAACAGCGTCCATCCTTCAAAAAAAAGGATTGCATTCAGCAAGCGGTTACGCTCCTGATAGAAGGTGATCCGCGAATTCAATTCTTTCTTTGTCGTTGCGCTTCCTTTGTGCCATACCACGGATTTCTGGACCATGCGTGCATCCATTCCCCTTAGCCGCATCCGCCAGGAGAGAAAAACATCCTCCTGGTAGAGAAAATACTCCGGATCAAACGGCAATCCGACGTCCTTACGACGAAATGCGATTGACGCACCGCCTGCAAAGAACACCATGGAAAGATCGGCAAAGTGTCTCATAATGTTATAGCCAAGATAGTTGAGCGTTCCGTTCATTTCGTAGAATCGCTCCGGAACACCCTCAGTTACTACACGGGAGGTAACAACGCCCACAGCCGGATTTCGCAGAGCCGCGACGAGATGCTCCAGCCACCCTTCGTTGACCACCGTATCATTATTGAGCAAGGCAACAATTTCACCGGTAGATGCCGCAACGCCGATGTTATTGCCGCCTGCAAATCCCTCGTTGCCCGTGTTCACGATAACACTTGCGGAAGGAAACTCCCTCCTCACGATGGAAACGCTGTCATCCGACGAAGCATTATCAACAAGGATCACTTCATCCGGTGTTGATCGCTGGTTGAAAACGCTTTGCAGACACTCACGCAGGAGTCCCGCGCCATTGTAGTTCACAATCACCACACTCACGCGAGGACCTGCCGCGCTCACCAGGCAATCACCATAAAGGAGTGCGTGTTCTTCAAATTGGTAAGGTCAACCTGCAGATGCCCCACCCTGGCCGACTTGCGATCCCCCGGCTCAAGTCCGATCCTGCGCCGTTTGCGCCGGTCTTCTTTCATCCGTTTGCCTTCGCGGTGCGGACTTTCCAGCGTGTTCTCAAAAATGAATACCGATCGAAAGTGTTTCCGCAATACCGCATCCAATTCTTCAAAAGTAAATTCTTTTACGTGAAAGGGGTTCCCGCTTTTGTCCGAGCCCGGCGAAGACAACTCCTTGTTGGGTGTGCCGAGCAACAACAGTCCTTTTCGTTTGAGTACCCGTTTTATTTCAGCAATGCATTTTGACGGATTCTTGAGATGCTCAAGATTCTCCGATGATGTCACAACATCAAATGAGTCGTTCGGAAGATTCAACATCTCGGCGTTCATTTCGCGGAATGAAATCCTCGCATCAGTGTAGTGCTTCTTTGCATACGTGATCGCGTCTTTGGAAACATCCACTCCCCATACCGATTCTGCTCCTTGTTGGAGCAAATAATGCGCTCCGTAGCCGGTGCCGCATCCGATATCGAGAACGGTCTTCCCTTTCACGAATTGCGCCATAAATTGATACACCAGCAGGTGCGCCCGGAAGTTGTCGTCCGGAATCTCCGGACTGACGCGTTCGCCCGTATGCGCGTACGAACCCGAGAGACGCATCAATGCTTTCTTCAGTTGCCACCAACTCTTGAGAAACATGCTCATGGTGAAATTGTCCGTAGTGGTTTCCAGAATGTCAAGCCAAGGAGGAGCGTCTTCCGGGAATACGTGCTCATCATGGCGACGCGAGGGGCTGAATCGAAAAGCCCCCGCAGTCCCCAAAGAACACTGCGCGGAAGAAACCCCAAAAACAAAAGCCCCTTGTACGCTATGACCGACCATCGTCCGTAGTGTTTTTGATAAAACAGCATCACATTGTTGTGCAATTCCTCAAAGTGTGAGAAGTCCTGATTGATTTTCTCCACGGTCCGACCGAGATGATGGACAACTCTGGACGCCGGAACGAAAAATATTTTCCATCCGGCCGACTTCATGCGGTAACACCAATCCATATCGTTGTAGTAAATACGGAATCGTTCATCCAGCATGCCAATCCGGGCAATGACCTCGCGACGCACAAGAAATGCCGCCGCCATCGTATGGTCCACCTCCGCGGTAGTATCATAGGAAAAGTATGGCATCTCTCCGCGCGCGAAAACACGCGAACGAGGAAAGATACGATCCAATCCGGCCATATCACAGAAATGAGTCCACAGTGTCGGAAAGCCCTTCACGGATTTTTGCAGTGTTCCATCGGGATACAGAAGCATTGGTCCGCAGGCCCCTGCAACGCCGGTTTGTTTCATAAAGTCAACCAATGTCCCGAGCGATCCTTTTGTCAAAACCGCATCGCTGTTCAAGAGAAACACAAATTCGCCGGATGAGCATTCCATCCCTTTATTGTTGGGCCGGGCGAACCCCTCGTTCGTCGTATTGGTAATCAGTTTCACCGAGGGAAACTCGCTCCGAACCATTTCCACACTTCCGTCGGTTGAAGCGTTGTCAATGACGATTGTTTCGAGTGTCACCCGTCCGGATTCATCAATCACCGAGCGCAAACAATCGCGAAGCAACTCCTTTGTATTCCAGTTGACAATGATGACGGATACCATGACCTCAGGAGCGTTTACCCATGAACGACATCAGGTAGTCATCAGAAACGGATTTCATTGCCTGAACTTTTTTCCTTGCTCTCATCATTTCCGGAGTCAAACCGAGTCCCTCAAAAAAGCCGCTCCAGGCGGCCCGGCCGGAGCCGGCAAGAGTCGATCGGAGGAGGCGCCGGGCCCGTGAACCGATAATGGGAAACAATTTTCGTGTGAAGACGCCGGCAGGAAAATTCTTTATCTGAAAGCCGGTAAGGTTGCGTTCCTGCATTCTGACGGGATAATCGTGTTGTATTTTCCCTGCTGTCGCTCCACGCTTATGATAACACACGGCATCCGGGGTGTACACGCATTGGTAACCTGCAAGCTGTGCCCGATACGAGAGATCAGCGTCCTCGTAATACGAAATGAAAGACTCATCAAACAAGCCGATGCCCTCCAACATGCTTTTGCGGTACATTGCCGCCCCGGCACACGCGGCAAACACAGTCCTCTCCTGATTATACTGTCCAATATCCTCCTCGGCAGACCCGAGCGTCAATGGATTGCCACCCTTGGTCAGTCCGTCGCCGACTGCGTCAATGGTCTTCCTCGAGTCCGCTTTGAACATTTTGCAGGCAGCGCTTCCTGCGTCGGCATGCCTCCTCAAAACTTCAGTCATCGCAAAAGTCCACGCCGCGTCCAACTCGACATCATTATTCACCAGGGCAATGAACTCGCCTTTCGCCTCACGGATTCCGGCATTCACTGCAACAGCAAATCCCCTGTTCGTCCCGAGCGCAATGATTCTCGCCTCGCTAAAACCCGACCTCATAAATTCCGCGGACCCATCCGTCGATCCATTATCAACAACGATAACTTCAATGGGAGAATACGTTTGTTTCTGAATCGACCGCAGGCAGTCGGGCAAAAGTGAGATCCCGTTCCACGTCGGAATAACAAAGGAGACCATGCCGCCCAGCGTCATGAGCCCTCATTCATTTCAACAAGCTCTTGATGCGGCGCAAGGTTTTCACCACCGGACTGTTATACACCTCGCGATAGTGCTCCATCGAAAGCATTCCGGAGAGATACGCCACGTGGTTGTCGTCCAAAACGCGGCGGGTTTCCGCCATGTCAGTCAAGGTAACACTCCCGAACTCCATGACAAAAACATTCAAAGGCAATACATAAGCTCTGAATGAGACACTGCCTGCGTGAAGCTCATCAACAATGTGTTTCAATGCAGTAAAGATGATATGAGAATCATGGAAGACAATGATCCCGTCGGGGGCAAGGACTCTTCGGCAAAACCTGAAGTCGGAAAGGGCGGCCTTGTGCGTATGTTCGCCGTCAATGAAGCAGAGATCGGGCTTTCGTTCAATCTTTTTTGGATCAACGTCAGCCGCGTCCTTTTCAAACGTGGTGATCTTGTCCATGTCACCAGGCGAGAGATTCGCCAGCGACTTCATCATAAGTTCGGTGGAATTGTCCGGATACTCTTGCACAATTCCGCGATCATCTGGAGGAACGAGGGGACGATTGTCTATGGAATAAATGCGTCTGCATTTCGGATCAAGCAAGTGCGGTTGAATACTTCCCCCGGTATAAGACCCGATTTCAAGGTAACAGTAGTCTCCTGTTTTTTGCCGTACCCCTTTTTGTATAAGCAGAAGCGATGACTTATCTTCAGCATACAATTGCGAATAGATCTTGTCAAAGAGATGTGTATCCAGCGCATTGATCTGCTCCTCGAAGCGGCTCATCCGGCCACCTTGTCTGCAATAATAATGTCCTGGTAGCTCAGCGGATTCGGTCGTTGACACCACGAGCCAAAACGAATCGGCTCAATAATGCCAAGACCATAAGCGCCGTACAAAGCCCTTATGCTCTTCTCGTCGTAAGCAATAGCGTCTTCCGGTCTGTCCACGTACGCGGTCATCGCTCCGCCAATATCGTGAACGAATTGTCTGTGCGCCATTCCGGTCGCAATCAGTTCGCGCGATTCATCATTCAGGAGAAAATACGTAATCAGACAGCGGCCTCCCGGGCGCATCACTCTTGCAATCTCACGCAAATAATTCTCCATATCGTCCGGTCGCAAATGCGTAAAGATAGACGTAAGAAATACAAAATCGAACATATCGTTTTCATAAGGGAATGTATACGCCGAGGCCTTGTTTTTTCCTTTCGGATGATATGTGGCGTTGTAGATATCCGCCAACTGAAACCGGAATGACGGATATGCCTTCGTGATGTGCTTTGAGCACCAATCAATGGCTTCGGGCACGATATCAAAGCCCTCGTACTTTCCTCCCATCAGATACGTCGTTAACGGAATCGCCATGCGCCCTATGCCGCAACCCACATCCAACACATGGTCGGTCTTCTTCATATTGCCCAGGCCGATGAAATACTTGAAGAACTCTTCTCCTGCCTGTGCGAAATCTCCGTGTCCAACGTATCTCCGAAGTTTTCGCGGAGGCACAAGAGGACCATGCTTGCCCGCAACCAAGTCTATGTTGTCAAGAAACCGGTCGATGACGCTCCGCGCAAACGCTCTCATTGTTTGGGCATTGATGGAATTCCCCATGTTCACCTTCTCACAGGCGCAAGGATGTGAAGAACTCCCCTGAACTTCGCTGGAAATACGCCATCAAGAAAAGCTCTGTCATCTTCCGAAAGTGTTTTTGTCCAGCGAAACACCAGTCCGCTCGCAAGTACTGTGATCATCAGCGCCGCACAAAGTTGAAGCGCAAGAACCGACCGTTCGGCACTTTCAGCGAACACGCCGAAAACACCGCGTGCGATCAGAAGCGCGACCAGGGATGAGGCAAATGGCTTTGCCCACAATTGCATAAAGAGAACCACGGGTTTATCAACAACGCGCTTGCCATACCAGATGATTAGTGAAAGCGATCCGGCAACTATGGCGACCGCGGTTCCGATAACAGCTCCAAAGTATCCATACATCATGATAAGAACAATGGAAAGACCGATATTGAGAAGTGACTGTCCCGCGGCGACCCACATCTGGTATTTCGTTTCACCTCTGCCCTGTCCCACAAACGCCAGGGGCGAGGCAAGCACATTGAAACAATAACTCGCCGCCAAGATCTGCATTGTCGTTGCCGCCACCGTAAAACCCTCGCCCAGCCACACCGCCATGATCGGCTCTGCAAAAAAGAAAAGAAACCCGAACACAGGAAACGTCACCATCGCAAGATACTTTGTCGAACGCGCCATTGCCGAAACAATCCGGGAATCATTGTTGGAGGCCTGCAGTTCCGAAACAGCGGGAATGAGAGGGCCAACGCCTGCAACGGGCAGCGCCCGAAAACGGGAGAGCGGCCTCGAGCCGAAATCATACATCGAGACTGCCGACAATCCGACAAACCGTGCAATCAACAGCTTATCGAACTGCAGTTGAATGACCTCCGCCACCCTGCTTATCTGGAGATGCGAACCGAAGCGAAGAAGCGTTTTCATCAATGCGTGATCGTACGAACGGAATCGCAATTCAAGATAAGGCAAACAACGCTTTGACGCGAGATACAATGGAATGAACGTCAGCACACTTGTCAG
>CAZJYO010000079.1:0-4218 GCA_964550275.1 uncultured Chitinophagales bacterium | reverse complement strand
CTTGTCAGAACATCAGCGCACACCATGGCCGCAATTCCCCAGCCGAGGGCCAGCGTTCCACACATTGCACAGAGCTTCACGGCAAAGGACACAGTCATGATAGTACTCAACAGGTCCGTCCGTTGAATGCCGCTCAACACGCTTGCGAATACCGAGCCGATGCTTGCAGCGCCAAAGGACAACAGACTCAACAGGAATATCTGTTGCGCGATTTCAAACCTCTCCTGGGGAATGTTGAGCAGGGTGAACACGAAGGGAAACACAGCATAGCCGATCACCAGGAAGACAAGACACAGGATTGCATAAAAGACCAACCCGTGCGTCATGACGCGGTTCACCCGGACGACATCCTTCTGCGTTGCATACTCGGCAACGTACTTCGTAAATGAAGTGGCAAGGCCGGCATCTGCGAGTCCAAGATACCCGGTCACCGCAAGCATCAGGGACCAGAGCCCGAACATTTCCGCACCGACAAAGTGGACAATAGCCGGGACGAGAAAAAACACAAACAAGCTGGAAGCCGCGTATCCGAGCAGGTTAAACACGCCGCTTCTGACAACAACGCGGGACGATGAAAGGGTTTGATCACTCATGGATAACAATTCAGATTTCCACAACACCAAACAAACGCATGAAATACCCCGGGCGCAGAAGACCGACCCGTGTCATTGCCTTTCCTATCAACAGAATGCTCTTTGACCGGAAGAGATTCAGCGGACTTATCGGATTACCTTCCCACACCTTTACGCCGGATCCATAGCCCGACAGAAGCTTGCGCAGCGAGTCCGGTGTGAAGAAGTTCTTGTGATCCATATCCGCAAAATGCTCGAACAACAAGCCCTGCGATTGAAGATGTTCGATGCCGTTGCAGTTTGGCGTGGTGATGAGAACATTCTTCCTCGCAAGTCCCACGGCGTCTCTCAGCACAACGTCGGGTTGTTGCAGATGCTCAAGAACCTCAAGCAGTATTACGGTCTCAAACGACTTCGGCGGAAACGGAGCGACGCCGCCAAGGAGGTGCGCATCAATCCCTTTTTCGCGCGCGATACGGACGTACGCATCATTCACATCCGCGCCTTTCATGGCATACCCCAGCTTTGACAGCGCTTCACAGTACATGCCGGTTGCGCATCCGTAGTCAAGAACCTCAAGGCCGGCATGGGCACGGACAAATTTCATCACTTCGTGCGATGGTGCAGAAGGCGGGGCTTCCACGTACACTGATTTCGTATCGCGAAAAACGCGGCGGCGAATCTCCTCACCGATCATAACGTCTCTCCGGTTTGTACAGGAGAAGCTGGAACGCGGTGAAACTTCGCGTGACAATCAGAAGCCGCATTGTGAGAATTGGAAGAAGAACCCAATATGCCAACGTCCCTACATTTTCGGAGTAATATAAAAGGATGTTGCGGTACATTTCAAGGCGGATTGAGGCGGGCGCCTTCGTTGTGCTTTGGCTGCCGTGGTGAATGATTTCGGCGTCGCCAAAATACACGATCCGTGAACCTCTGTTCATAAGGCGTTTGCAAAGATCTACGTCGTTAAAAAGAATCGTGTATCGTTCATCGAAGAGCCCGATTGTCTCAACAACACTGCTTCGCACCAGCAGACAGGTCGCCGCCGGTTGTTCAACATCCTGTGTTTTGTAGTAGTCAAAATCCGGCATAGTATAACGCGGTGCGAAATTATCGAATGAAAGATACGTCATCACGCCATCCCACAATGTCGGAAACCTTCTGCACGAAAGCTGGGGGGTTCGATCGGGGTTCAGGAGCCGGCAGCTGACTGCCCCGACTGTTTCATTGGCCTCCAGATAGGCAATCATTCTGTCCAGACTTCCATCGATGAGTTGCGTGTCACTTCCGAGAAGCAGAAGAAATTCCCCCGAGGAAATCCGGTATGCCTGGTTATTACCGCGCGCGTAACCCAGGTTCGATGTATTCAGGACAAGGTTCACGCCGGGAAATTCTTTTTTGACAGCATCAACCGTCTTATCACTTGAGGCGTTATCGACAAGGATGATCTCGTGAGAACACGACAGCGCATGATCCACCAGAGAGTGAAGCAGGGAAAGCGTCAGGGTTTGTGTATTCCACGTGGTGATGAGAATGGAAACGCGGGGTTGCATGGCCGGTCAGTTGAATAAACACCAAACACTCATTGCGCGCCGGCCTGGGCCGATTGCTCGGAAGCATCCATCTTTTTCACGCGCACAAGCCGTATCCTGCGCTGGCTTTTCTTTACAATGGTGAACACGTACCCTTCGTGGCGGATCGCCTCGTGAAGGTCGGGAATGCGCCCGTGAAGTTTGTGGAGGAAACCGCTTATCGTGTCATATTCATCGGCGAGCGGCAGTTCCGATTGAAAACGCTCATTGAAGTCGCGAATGGATACCCGTCCATTCACCATGAAAGACCCGTCGCCTGCTGATTCGACATCCTTGATGTCCTCATCATATTCATCATGAATTTCGCCGACGATTTCCTCGAGGATATCTTCCATCGTCACGATGCCTTCCGTTCCACCAAACTCATCGATCACCACCGCCATGTGCATTTTCTTCTGTTGAAGTTCACGCATCAACTGGCTGATCTTTTTTGTTTCCGGAATAAAGAACACCGGGCGCACAATATCGTGAATGACAATCAGGTTGCGGTGTTCCAGGAGTCCGAGGAGGTCTTTGGTGTAGATGACGCCGATGATGTTATCGACATTCTCGCGATACACAGGCATGCGCGAGTAGCCCTCTTCCAAGACAACCTTCACAATGTCCTCGCGCGGCGAGGCGATATTAATCGCAACGATATCCGGACGCGGGATCATCACCTCTTTTGCCGTTGTATCCGTAAATTCAAAAATACTTTCGATCAGCTCGTGTTCTGTTTTGTCGATAACACCGGTCTTCGTTCCCTCTTCAAGCATCAGCTTGAATTCTTCCTCGGAGATTCTCGATTCGGTGAATGTCGCGCGGTCCTTAAATGGCGCGAGAAAGAGATTACTCGCCGCGGTCAGAACGCGCACAGGGAACCGGAACACGGTGGCAAACAACTGGATGGGAAGCGCAACCCGCAGAGCAATCGGTTCGGCGAAACGAAGAGCGATGGATTTCGGAACGAGCTCGCCAAAAATAACCACCATGGAGCCGATGCCGACCACCATGATAACAAGGGATATCCAGTTGCTCCCTTCGCTGATCCAGGTTGTGGCGCTTGAGGCAAGCGCGGGCATAAGATACTGAAGGCCGACAATGCCGCCGAGGCCCGATGCAAGAATCAGGGAGAAGACAACGCCCACGTGAACCGTGGCAAGGAATTGTTCAGGGTTGGTTTGAAAATTGAGGATGACGGAAGCGCGTCTATTGCCGGCTTCGGCCAGTTCCTGCATGCGGCTTTTACGCGTGGAAAGAACTGCCACCTCGCAGGCCGAAAAGAAACCGACGAGGGCGATCAGCAGAAGGATGCCGAGTGCCTCAATCCAGATATCCATGATTTCAGAAAGCCTGCACGTACAATGGTGGCAATAATGAACGGGATTTAGTGGTGAATAACAACCGCACGGCGCCAAACAAAAACGCCGACTTTGAACGTCGGCGCTGCTGGATTCACACAAACACTCTTCTCTTTAGCGCGACTTGCGAAGGAATTCGAGCCGTGTCTTGAGACGGTCGGAAGACATCAGGAGTTTGTCCTTTCCGTAGATCGCGTCCTCCGGGTTGGTGAATACAAGTTCATATTCATTGCTCATGACAATGGCTTCCTCGGGACATGCCTCTTCGCAGAATCCGCAGAAGATGCACCTGAGCATGTTGATCTCAAACTTCTTCGGATAGCGCTCCTTTTCCAACTCGGTTTCGGAGGCCTGCACTTCGATGGCAAGAGCCGGACACACGCGCGAACACAATCCGCACGCAACGCAACGTTCGACGCCATGTTCTTCAACCAGCACCGGTCGTCCGCGATAGGATGCGGGCGGGTCAAACTTCTCTTCCGGATATTGACGCGTAAATTTCGGGCGGAAGACTTGTTTCAGCGTCAGCATCATCCCCTTGAGAATTTCAGGGATGTAGGTCTTCTGCCAGACGGAAAGATTCTTGCCGCGTATTTGACGAACGGTATGTACCTGTCCTGACACAGTCGATTCCTTTTCTTATCCGAAAAGCAGCAACCAGCCGCCGGTGACCACAAGATTCACAATCGAAAGCGGAAGCATCACCTTCCA